>JAIXVB010000642.1 GCA_027483245.1 Verrucomicrobiaceae bacterium
GCTGCTGGAGCGCCTGTAAGGGCTCCCTGATTCACTTTGGACAGATGATCAACGAGGAGCGTGTTCATGCGTTTTCGACTGCCCTCAGTAGCAGTGGCGAATTGATTGCGAATGTATTTCCAAGTGGTTGATGGAGGCATGGAGGATGTGAAGTTCTAGTTTTCGATGGTGGCTTGCCTGCTCGAGTCTTCGACCTCCGCTTTCAGGGCGGAAAAACGCGCGACTCTGCGACCTACAATCTTTCCCCAAAAGGGGGGGCTCATTTCAGATTATTTGCGTTAAACGAACAAAAAATCACATGGAAGCCCGCCGTGACTTCATGAACTTGTGGATGAAGGTCAGGCAAAGATGCTCATCCTCGGTGGATTGTTCGCACCTACAAACCGACGTCTTTGAGCAAAAAGCCAACCCTTGATGCCACCTCGCACACTTGAGCTGTCCATCTTGAAACGTTCCATCACGACTTGTGTGCTCTCGTTGTGAATCTAGAAGCATCACAGAGCAACAATCGAACTCGAGTCGTCAATTTTGAAGCTTTCATGCGACATGTTCAAAAGGGCCTCGTGTTCGTGTGTTGATGCATCCTTTTTGAAAAAAAGAACGATCCCTGAGATCGGGTTTCTTTGCTTGCTTCGATCTTGCTCCGCGACCTCTGGGGCGATGCTCTTCCTGAGGGACGAAAATACTTTGTTCAGAAAAGTTTGAATCCAAGCGGAGGCCCTCAGCGGATAAGGCTGCTGTGAAAAGGTCATCCGCTGTCCGGCGCGGTGGACGGTCCGATTTCACGCCAACCCAGAACCTCATGCAAACCGCTATGAATACCCTGCAACGACCTCCATCGAATCCTCTAGCCTCTCCTCCCTCCTCTCAGCGGCTCGCTTCTCTCGGCGGCGTATGGCTGTCGAGGCTGACCGCCTGTATCGCTGCATTGGCGTTCCCCGCTTTAGCACAGGTTCCTTCCACGCCGATCTATGTGTTGACGGAGGCGGGCGCTTTGGCGACCAGCAGCCTCAGTGCTCCAAGCACGATGAGTGCACCCGTGGCGATCAGTGGCGTAATGGCAGGGGAAACACTGGTCAGCATCGATGTTCGTCCTCAGACTCAACGCCTTTATGGCTTGGGCGTCAATGCGACGGCGGACACAGTACAGCTTTATCACATCTCGCCTCAGACCGCCGTGGCAGTGCCAGTGGGAGCGGCCTTTTCATTGACCACTGATGGCACCACGCTTGTGGATTTTCCTGCCACGGGCTGGGACATCGACTTCAATCCTGCGGTGGATCGTCTGCGCATCGTGACGCAGTCTGGATTGAACTTCCGCATCAATCCCAACAACGGCACGCCGGTCGATGGCAACAACGGCCAGGCCGATGTGATGGGCATCAATCCTGATGGCGGCATCAGTGGTCCAACGACCTCAGTGAGTGCCACGGCTTACACCAACAGTCAGCCTAACAATGGCAATATAACCACGCAATACACGGTGGATGCCACGACCAACAGTCTGTACATCCAGAACCCGCCGAACAATGGCACGCAAGCCCTTGTGATGCCGATAACAGTGGCCGGACAAACGCTGGAAATCACCGCGGTGAGTGGCTTTGACATTCCCCCCCTCGTGAATGCAGCAGCATCCAATGCTCCTGTGGCGAGCGGTGTGGGCTACGCCGTGCTGCGGACATCGACTTCGTCCAAGCTTTATCAAATCAACCTCGTCAATGGTCAGGCTGTTGCGGTCGCCAATTTCGCGCCACTCAGCTTTGCGATCAATCCAGGACTGAGTGCCAGCATTGGCCTCAACGCTGCTGCCACGAGCCTCGTGCGCTTTTCTCCTTTGAACCCAGGCACAATCACCACGGTGGGCCTCGGAGTTCTGAATGCAGGTGAGACCCTGGTGGGGATCGACCTGCGACCTGCCACGGGCCAGTTCTACGGTCTGGGGATCAATCCAAACACAGAAACCGGCACGCTATATCTCGTCGATCCACAATTGGGGAGCGTCACCATCGTAGGTGTTGCAGGCGCGATTCAATACGTGGACGATCTTGGTGCTCCCGTGAATTTCCCGTTGCCGAGTGAAGGCTGGGACATCGACTTCAATCCCCTCGTGGATCGCCTCCGCGTGGTCACAGGCACAGGCCTGAACCTGCGCATCGATCAGCGCACGGGCATTCCAGTTGATGGCAATGCCGGCATCGCAGGCACTCAACCAGACGGTGCCATCAATGGCGCAACCACCAGTGTGCATGGCACGGCTTACACCAACAGTTTCAGCGGCACTGCAGCGACCACCCAATACACACTGGATGCCGTCACCAACAGTCTCTACATCCAGAGCCCGCCAAACAATGGCACGCAGACCACCCCTGTTCCGGTCACGTTGGCTGGAGCACCGCTCAATTTCGATCACCCTCTTGGTTTCGACATCCTCGGTTCGGTCGCTGTCACCACGAACAACAGCCCCGCTACGGGCGATGGCTTTTTCGCCGCCACCGTTGACGGTAACTCGGGTATCTATCGGGTGAATTTGACGACCGGAGCAGCCACGCTACTCGGCGCAGCCCCCACGAGCCTGAGCAACTTCGCGGTCTTCTCAGTCGCCGCATCACCCACGGTGATCGCACCCGTCGTGGTCAATCTCGCTCCCACCAGCGCGACCCTCGGTGCCACCGTTTCCTTTGATGGCGGCAGCCCCATCACAGAGCGCGGCATTGTCTTTGCGACCACCGCCACTCAGCCCACACCGGTGATCGGTGGAGCAGGGGTCACGCAGGTTGTCAGTCTGAGCAGCACCGCCGCTTTCACGGCCACAGCAACCGGCCTGACCACCGGCACCTCTTACAGCTTCCGCGCTTATGCGATCAATGCCTCAGGTGTGACCTACTCCGCAGCGCTCACCTTCACACCACCGATCCTTGAGGCCCCGATCTTTCCAGCACTTGTGGTTAGCGAAAGCCTCAACTTCACGCTCAATGCCCAAGCTGGAACAACCTTCACCGCTGTAGGGTTGCCTCCAGGCCTGGTTCTAAACACACGCACCGGCGTCATCACCGGACGCCCCACGGTCTCGGGTGTCTTCAAAGTGGTCGTCACCGCCAAACGCACCGGCAGCCCGACCGTCAGCTACATCAGTTCCCTTGCGGTCAAAGCTCTCCCACGCAGCGCTGTCGGCACCTACTTGGCCTACATCATGCCTGATTCCACCATTGATGGCGATCCAGGCGGTCGCATCGACCTGACCACGACGCTCAAGGGCACCTACACACTGAAGATCACGCAGAAACTGAAGACCACCAGCGTCACCGGTGTGCTCAACACCAGCAGTTCAGCGGTCCCTTCGCTCAGCTCGACTCTGGCCGATGGCACCCAGATCGTGCTCGATCTCAAGGCCGATGACAGTCTAACAGGAACCGTGTTCATGGATCTGAATCAAGCCACCGTCACCGGCTGGCGGAAGATCTACGATCGCCTGGTCTATCCAGCTTCGGATGAGATGGGCTACTACTCCGTGTCTCTCAATGTGGGCATGTTCAATATCGGCAATGACAGTGTGCCACAGGGCACCGGTTTCGCGGGCATCACGATCGGTGAAGATGGGGTCACCAAGTTCACTGGCATGGCCGCAGATGGCAGCCTGCTGACCAGCACGGGCTTCATGGGACCCGATGGCGAGATCCTGGTTTATGTGCCGCTGTATGCGAAGTTAGGCTCCATCTCCGGCATCCTGACTCAGTCCCTGGATCCCACCGGTGGTTATTCTGAAAATAGCATCACGGGCAGCCTCGCCCTGAGCAAACCCCAGACCACCGGCCGCACTTACACGGCGGAGATCAATCAGGTGGAACTCGTGGTGGAAGGCAAATACCTGGCCCGTGCCGCCGCTGGCAGCATCGTGCTCGGTCTGCCTTCCAGCAGCGATCCTTCGACCCTGGACTTCAGCCTCGGTGGACTGGACGCCGCCTCGATCAATCCTGATCTCGTGGATGCCGTCACCTTCCTGCGTCCGACTTTGAAAACCGTCATCCCCGCCGCTGGCAGCGCGATGAATCCTGGTCGCACGACACTCCTCATCAACACCGCCACCGGCAGTGTCACGGGTAACTTCTACCTCGTGGACGGAACTCTGAGAAGAACCGTCAAGTATCAGGGAATGATCGTTCGCACCGCTGACGGCAGCACCACGGCGAATGGATATTTCCTTTTGCCACAGATCGCTGGACCTGGTCAAACCAATGCGAACTCGCCGATCTTGTCGGGTCGCGTGGATTTGGTTCCATAACTGAAGCATCACCCCAAAGCCTGATCGCCCTCTGCGTGCTCGCCTGAATCTCAGGCAGTGCCAGAGGGCGAATCATGTTCAGCCTTCGGTTTCGCTAACTCTGGGCGAAGTTAGCCCACAACACTCGCCCCTTCTCAAGGCTCCTTCTTTTCTGGTTTTGGGATGTTGTTCAGCGGACCCGTCTTTTGTGGAGCAGGGATCGGTGGCTCAATGATCGGGACATCATGCGGTGTCAGCGTGGTGGCTGTTTGCAGATGAGCCTGCGCACGTTTGTTCGCTGGTTCCGCCTCCAGAGTGTCCGTGCTCAGCTCTCCTTGATTCAGAGCGAGTTCCAAGAGATGGCGCGCGGCCTCACTCGAGAGGGTGTTGGGCCGAATGGGAAGGGGAGGTGGAAGGGGGGGATTCATGATGAATGCGATTTGGATGATCTTTAAAGTCCCTCGCCCGAGCTTCGGTGTCGATGGGGTGAAGTCTCCATGCTCGCACGGCTGGAGAGAGGGCAGCGGGTTTCACCCCATGGCACCGATTGAGGCTGTCTCTAAGGTGTGAACGTGACCCATCGTCGCACAGCCCACCTTCACTCCACCCACCTCATGACTGCCGACGAACTAACTCTCGATACCTGTCAAACCTTGCTGCGGGGTGAAATGTCCGCCGTGGAGAGCTACGGCCAAGTCATCACCAAATTTGATCCATCAGGAGTGGATGCCACACTGGACCGGATGCGTTCGGCTCATGAAAACAATACCTTCGAGTTGCATCAATTCATCCTCGAGAGTGGCAGTAAGCCCACGGCGAGTTCAGGCGTTTGGGGTGGCTTTATCAACGCGCTGGAAGCAACGGCCGTGCTTCTGGGAGAATCGCCCGCACTAAAAATTCTGCAGACTGGTGAGTCCCTCGCCATCAGCCAATACGAGAACGCGCTTGCTCATGAGGAAGTCTCCACTTCGGCGAAAACACTCATTCGGCAGACACTGCTGCCCGCGCTTACGGGCCATTTGATCGAACTCCAGCAGCGCCGCGACCGCGTGGTGGGTTCCTAGCTAACCAAAGGTGCGTTCAGGCGCACGCTCGATTCAGGCTCTCTCCAAGGGGCTCTCCGTGCACTGATGCAGATGCCTGACCTCCATGTCCCGAGGGTGACTCCGCAGAGCCAAAGCAGCCCGTGAGATCGCGGCGTTTTCTGCCTCATGCAGATCACTCGCCTGCACATTGCAGGCCAAAAGGAATCGACCGGTGAGGAAGTCGTGGATGCGTGCGCGGTAGCTCATGAGGAGGAGGGGTTTGAAATTGTTACCCAAAAAAATCCCGTGCCGTGGAGACGGCACGGGATTGTAAAGTCAGTCGTCAGTGACGTTATTTCGTCCGCACCACCAGGACGCGGCGATCTTGCTGCATCTCAGCTTCATTGCCTTGGGGATACATGGGGAAGCTCTCGCCATAACCCTGCGCGGTCAGCACACTCGCTGGCACGCCATAACGTTGAGTCAGTTCGTCGAACACACGCTGGGCGCGCAGACCGGAGAGGGTGCGATTGAATTCATCTGTGCCATCCGTGCTGGTATGACCTTCGATGGCAAACTGAGTGGCGGGTTCCGTCTTGGAAACGGCCAGGATCACGGTCGCCACTTCTTGCAGCGCCGCGCGGGATTCTTCGCTGAGAAGCTCTGCGGTCTCTTTCACAAACAACACCGGCAGCGTCACATAGTTCAGCTCACGTGTTTGTCCTTGCTCTTCCACCACCACGACATTGCGCTCGGAGTTGTAGATGCGGCGCGGTTGTCCGGGGGCATCCACCACCGTTGTGGTCTTGATCGTTTTCACCGCCGTTTGTGGGGCAGGGGTCACCACGACGACCTTGGGTGGCAGAGAAAGCTGACGCTGCACCACGACTGGGTCAAAGGGGCGAACGATGACGACACCACCTGTCACGGGATCTGGTGTCACGACCGTGACCTGCGCACTCAGTTGGGTGAGGCAAAGGATCGGCAGGAGGAATAAAGGGGCTTTGATCATGGAGGAGGGTGTGGATTTGATTCGGTTCACAAATCATCATTCGCCTTTGTCACCTGTCTCCGCCATGGGGTGTAACCCGACTCCTGGATGGCAGTGCGGGTTATACCCTATCGTGTGCCCTCGGTGTCAGAGTTAGCTTGTCAAAATGGATCCATCTCATTCATCCGCCAACACACGTTCTTAACACCAAACATCGTTAGGCAGCCGCCTTGATTCATGATCCAGATCTTCTTCTCCCTCCTCGCCGAGACCTTCCGTCAGTGGAACGCGCATCGGGTCCCGCGCATGGGCGCCGCCCTGTCCTTCTACACCGTCTTCTCCTTGGCCCCTCTCTCCATTCTCATGCTGACCCTGGTCAGTCTCGTCGTGGAGCGCAACACCGCACGAGCTGAGATCGTTGGCCAATTCAGAGGCTTCGTTGGCAATGAAGGCGCCCAGATGGTGGACATGATCTTGACCACCAGCGCCTCTCTCAGCACCAGTCCCTGGACAAGTTTGGTCGGCTTCCTTGTCTTGCTCGTCGGTGCCTCCGGTGTGTTCGGAGAACTTCAGGATTCACTCAATCAAATCTGGGGCGTGTCCACCAAGAGACACCCCGTCTTTGTCCTGCTCAAAGAACGTGTGTTGTCTTTTGCCATGGTTTTTGTGCTCGGCTTTCTGATGCTCGTTTCTTTTCTCTTTTCAGCCGCTCTTTCAGCCGCAGGCAACTACCTTCATGGACGTTTCCCCATGCTCGATGGTCCCTGGGGTTGGGGCAATGCACTGATCTCCTTCCTGGCCATCGCACTGCTCTTCGCTCTCATCTTTCGGGTCGTGCCGGATACCCGAGTCGAATGGCGTGATGTTTGGTTAGGCGCCCTCATCGCCACCTTGCTCTTCCTCGCCGGTAAGTTCGTGCTCGGTTTCTACTTCGGGCGCAGTGCTCTCGCCTCCAGTTACGGTGCTGCAGGTTCTCTCATCATCATTCTCGTGTGGGTTTTTTACTCCGCGCAGATCATGTTCTTCGGTGCCGAGTTCACTCGTGTTTACGCGCTGCGATACGGCTCTCATCGCGGTGAGTCTGACGCGGTGAAACTCGACAGCGTCCTGCGTGTTGGCTGAAGCCTCACGGCATCGCGCCTCCGCAGGGTTCAATCACCCACCACCGCACGAATGCCCAGCGGTTTCAAACGCACCTCGATTCCTGCCGCGACCATCTCTCGCAGTGGTTCCGGCAGTTTTGCCATCTGAGTCGTCAACTCCAGGGCTGAGTCTTCACCTGCCGCTTCCAGAGCCTTCAGCGCATACAGCAGTGCGCCCATGCTGTGATCGGCGAAGTGCGCTGTGGCCACTGCTTGCGCTGCCGCACGCGCCGCAGCGATCGCCGCCTTGTCGGTCATCTGTCGCGCCGCTGCATGAGCCGCCACGGAAGCCTTCATCGCCACCCCCGTCTTGACCTCGCCCAGCGCCCAGGCCCGTGCCACCGCCAGAGCCTGACTCGGGCGCGCATCCTCACTGCAACGAGTGAACAACGGCAGCACCCGCTCCGCACAATCCGCTGCCCAACGCGCCAGAAAAACCTGACTCTCCCGCGTCAGCGGCCCACCCCGATGCACCGCAATGAAACGCGGGTCCCGCATCGGGCGAGCCCGCAGCGTCGGTGCAGACTCACGAGTCGTCGGATTTTGTGGGGACTCGGCTGATCGTGGAGTCTTCATGCTTGCGATCCCGGATGTATTCCGAGAGATCCTCATCGTCAAACCACAGGCACGAAAGCCCAGCCACCACACGCAGCGCCCGCCAGCAGCACCAGCTCACCTGCCAGTGTCCCCGAATCCAAACGCATCCATCCCTCAGCGTTCACCTTTGCCGCCCCTATCCGAATCATCGCTCTCCGAATCCGAGTCCCTCAACCACGAACCGTCTCCCTCGCTCCGCGAATCTACGTCATTGGTTCACCAAGGACTGCCAGAGAACCGCGAAGAGTCGTCATGGAAACGGGAACAAGCGTCCTCGAACCGCGAAAAGTCGTCATTGAATTGAGAATAGGTGCCATTGAATTGAGAATAGACGTCCTCGAACCGCGAAGAGTCGTCATCGAATTGAGAATAGGTGCCATTGAATTGAGAATGGACGCCATTGAATCGCGAAGAGTCGTCATCGAATTGAGAATGGACGCCATTGAATTGAGAATGTGCGTCATTTTGGCTCAAAAACCCACCATTCTCAACAACTCACGCCCCAACCCCGCCATTGCCTCTTCAAGTCCTCTCCTTCTGCCGCGATTCTGAGAGCTGAAGCTTGATGACGGATCGTTGAGAGTTGCCCGCCGAACCCGAGTTCATCCAATTCCTGCCGCACAGCCTTCAGGTCTTCACCGCCTGAATGGAATCAGCGATCAACGAATCACCCAGGGCCATTATCTTCGAGGCTTGGCCCAGCATTTGGAATCGTCACCCACGGATTTCACCCGCCTAGGTTGGAGTAATCTTACATTTTGTTTGCCTATGAACGGCCTAGGAGGGTAAATCCACACTCGTGAACACTGCGCACCGTATTTATCCAACAAAATCGTCGGCTATCAAGCGACCGACAATTCCTCACGATCTGTTTACCATCTGAACTGTTCTGTGAAGATACAGACCAACGTTAGCCACCCCAAAAATTCTGCAATGAGCAATATTAAAGAGCGCATCATCAAAGAACTGCAAACTCGCGGAGCACGCCTTCCATGTTCGCGATGCGGTCATAATCAGTTTTCCCTTTTGGATGATTTTGCTCGCATTGATCAGCAAAAAGATTTTCGGAATATTTCCCTCGGTGGGCCAGCTATACCATGCGCGATGGTTGCCTGTAACAATTGCGGCAATGTTAGTTTTCATGCGATTGGAGCATTGGGATTGATGGATGAGCTGAAGAAGCCCGAGAAACCGAAAGGAGAGAGCAATGAGTGACAGCTTTATTACTCCAGAGGCGAAGTTCACCGAAGCCTTCGCATCGGATTATCTCCAGCAAGCGACGGTCCATCTTAATTTTGACCAGAATCTTGTCATCATCACCGAGGACCGTCTCCAACTCTGCCTTCTCAATCACCTTGAGTGCGTTGAGTCTAAGAAGTCTTGGATTGCCCCCGTCTCCCTCTTTGTGACTTTTGTTACCACCCTTTGCACCACCACCTTCAAGGATGCGATTGGGCTGCCCGCGAGCACTTGGCAGGCTCTCTTTGTCCTTCTCGCAATCGTTTCCTTCGTTTGGTCGATTTGCGCTATTGTTGCCGCGCTAAAGAACAAATCTTCGTTGCGGACACTTCTCGATGAGATCAAGAAGAGAGCGAAGGTTGCTACAAGCTCCGACCAATCGAACCGCTAATTCCATGCCTTGCTCAGCACTGCAAATAAATACCAAACAAGGGCGCTACTGGACAACCTTGGGGGCGGCTTTGGTTAGATCATCACTTATGGCTCGAAACCTCTTTTGCTTTGTCAACGCCCCGACCTAGCTCCCGCTGTGCCAGAGCTAAGTCGTTCGGCCTACACTCAGCATCATGCCTGCGACACTAACAACTAAAGGAAGGCGCGTTTCGAAGGCTTGGTTGTGGTTTGGAGGCTTACTGGTCGTCGCGGCGTTGGCAGGGTTTCTGAGTTTGCATCATCCAGTGCGACGGTTTGCATCTGCCGTCACTTCCATTGCTGCAGATTCGAAAGGTTGGATTGATGGCGGCGCATCTATTTCGACTTATCCACCCGAGCAGCCAGTGATCGGAACTTTCGTCACTTCTGCTGACATTGAGAGACAGGTCGTGGATGCATTCCAGTTGTTGAGCTCGAAACTTACCGCCACACCCTCGACATACTTTTCACAGTCTGGTGACATGCCTACACAGGAGACGATCTGGCATTATCCGGCATATTTTGTGCGGCTTTATGTGACTTCGTCACTTGAGTCCGATGCTGCCCGCATTGAGGTTTTTGCAGGTTCATACAAGGATTTCCGTGGAGATCGCCTGGCGCCGACGACGGATGAGGTCAGGAGGTTTGATCCTATTCCTTTTCAGTCTCCAGCAAGATTTCTGAGCAACGGATGACTCAACCTGAAACAGTCCAAATGCACTTTGCTGGCAATCGCTTTGGGAATCCTTGCTCCCTAACGGAGTTGGAACGCGCAGAGTCAATTCTCAAGCAACGATTGCCTGATTCGCTTCGAGAGTTGTATCTCGCATTCGATGGATTTTATGGCCCTGCGCTAACAAGCTTCTTTTGGCCTTTGTTTATCTCCGATGACAGACCCGGTTATGGACTGGTGGATTCCAATCTAGCTTTGCGCGAGGACACGGTTTCGGGTTACCCTGAGTTTGTCTTGGAAACTCTCTTCTTCGGAGGCAATGAACGAATTTGGGGCATCAAGCATGACCAGCCCGATCAGATCATTGAGTGGGATGCGTGGGACAGTGGCTTCAAGATCGTTGGCAGAACTCCCCTCGAGGTTTGGTTGGCAGAAAAGAAGTTTTACGACAACTGGACTTAGAAGTTAGGTGATTGCTACGATGAACTCTACAAAGGTCATCTTTCTGACCGCACTTCTGCTCGTGGGTGGTTGCATGGCATTGGTGCTGTAGCCGCGCGGTCATCAGTCATTCGTCATCACCGACGTTTCGCAGCCGTTCTCGGCGTCCGTTACCTCGCCCCTTCGCCCCCTCGGCAGCGGTGCCTTGTTTGTCTTCATCGAAGGGCAACTCGACGGCGACGCGGTTCTCGAGGTCACTTCGAACCGAGGTCGTGACCATCGCGATTTTCAACTCCGTGGCCCACAGGTCTCCTTCATCACCGGCGGCGCAGACTTCACTCCAGAGGACCTCAAGCGTTATTCACGCCTCAGCAGCAGTCGACAATGAAAGCAAGGCTGCCTAACCCATTTAAACAGCGATCATCGTGAGACTCATTTACCCAGCAGACGCTTTTAGCCCGAAGGTAGCTGACGAGGTCTATGCAGACGAGTTTGCCGCGGCACAGGCAGCAGAGTTGCCCCTTTCCATTTTTAGCTTCGAGGACTTCCTGGGCGGATCATTTTGTCCACGACCGGGGATCCAGCGCGGAGAGACTGTATTGTATCGTGGATGGATGCTGACTCCGGCAGATTATGCGCGTCTGTTCGAGGCCATTGTCGCTGCTGGGGGCATTCCTGTTACGGACGTTGCGGCATACACACTTTGCCATCACTTGCCTCATTGGTATCCACTTCTGACGGAATACACTGCTGAGACGATGACGTTTTCGGAGGCTGACGACATTACGGCAGCGCTTGCAGCCCGCGGCTGGGGCGGATGCTTCCTGAAGGATTATGTGAAGTCCCTTTCTACAGATGGCGGCTCTATGGTTCGAGACCTTTCGACTATTCCGTCCGTCATGGCCAAGATGTTGAAGTATCGTGGTCAGATTGAGGGAGGCCTGTGTGCTAGACGCCTTGAAGACTATGACACCTCCACTGAGCGCCGCTACTTCGTTTGGCAGGGACAGCCGCACTCGGATACAGGCAAGGTGCCGCAGGTTGTCGCCGACGTAGCCAGCAGAGTGGCGAGTCCGTTTTTCACGGTTGATGTGGCGCTTCGTAGCGACGGTGTCTTGCGCGTGATCGAACTTGGAGATGGTCAGGTCTCTGATCGCAAGCACTGGAGTAGCGACAGCTTGATTCGCATGCTTACTTCCGCCGCTTGAGCAGATGCCAGCGCACCCAGGACTCTCATAAAAACGGGCTCAAACTTCGCGGCGCTTCATGACAACTCCCGATAGTCCTTCGATGATGCAGTTTTACAGACCCTTCGACATCAAGTCTGCGCTTGGTTGCTCCAGGCAAACGCAAAGCGCCGCCAAAGCATGAAAATGAACGCTCATTTCCTGGCTGTCGCGGGTGCTGGGTCACAGATCCTCATTCCTGTGGTTTGGGTGATTTCACAGTGGCGTCTTCGCTCGGTTGTTTCGGCCATGAATCTGGAAAAGGCGGGGGATGTGCCACAGGTGGCTGCGAGCCTCCAAACAGTGACCGCTCAGATGGGGCGTGAGTTGGATGTGTGGCTCGGTGCTGTGGGTTTGGCCCTGCTGGGATGGATGCTGTTTGTCTTCGCGATCACTCGATTGAAGTATCGACGTCTGTGGGCGTTCTGGTTCGCCTGCATTTACGGGGCTTGTTTGATCTGTGTTGTTCCGCTGGGCACACCGTTTGGGTTGTTCCTGGTGATCTTCGCGTGGATTCATCGGCAGGAGTTTGTCTCATGCGCTGCGCCTCGCTTGATCTCAGTTTCATGAAGCAGACTGAACAAATCCATTCTGATTCATGTTGTTGTCGAAGAGCATGAACCCTTGAATACAGGGGATGGCTTGAGCAGTGTCTGTTGTCATATCGATATCGGGTGCAAGTTCTTGCTTGATCGCTGGCTTTGGGGCCGTGAAAACCCTTGATCGACGTGCTGTTGTGGAAAACAATACGTCATGTCCAAATTGACGCTACACGTTCCAGAAGACTTGGTTTCAGCCGCAAAGAGAGAAGCGGCAGTTCGTCATGTTTCTGTGTCTAAGCTCGTATCGGACTTTTTTGCCTCACTAGCCTCAAACAAGCTTGCGT
This sequence comes from Verrucomicrobiaceae bacterium, assembly GCA_027483245.1. Lineage (GTDB taxonomy): Bacteria > Verrucomicrobiota > Verrucomicrobiia > Verrucomicrobiales > Verrucomicrobiaceae > Prosthecobacter. The sequence goes on from JAIXVB010000642.1 coordinate 12,890, forward strand.
CCGAACCCGAGATTCATCGTCTGGCTCCAATCACGCGTCGGTTGGCTGGGTGCCTTCCTGAAACTGATACAAATCTAAAAAGCTACGTTGATCATTTGGAGCGCAAGCATTCATGAATGCATTGATCGATACCAATGTCATTTTGGATGTGCTTGCTCGGCGTGAACCTTTCTTTGCGGACTCATCCCTTGTCCTTGACCGCGCTGAGCGAGGTGAATTCGTAGCCTGGGTTTGTGCTACCACTGTGACGACTCTTTTCTATTTGGCTCAGCGTAGCCTTGGCGTGGAAGCCACTGTAGCGAAACTCAAAGACTTGACGAGCTTATGCAATGTGGCGCTCGTCAACCAGTCTGTGATTGATTCAGCTCTGCAGGATCGCTTCGCGGACTTTGAAGATGCTGTTTTGCATCATTCGGCTGTTCTTGCGGGTGCCGACTGCATCGTGACTCGAAATGGAGGAGATTTTCGTGAGTCATCGCTTTTGATTTATTCTCCAGCGCAGTTTCTGGCTGTGCTCAATCAACGTAAAATCAATCCGTGAAAAGCTGCTAGCTGTCAGTTTTTCTTTGTGGCGACCTAGCCATAATTCAGCTGTTTCACGAAGCGGGTTTGGTGTTTGGGTTTCAAGTGAAGTGGGCTATGAGGTGGGGATATGTCGGATGAATCTCTTCATGAACGGGAACTGGGCGGGCAATTGCTGGCGTCGGTTTCGCGATCTTTTTACCTGACGCTGAAGGCGCTGCCGAAGGAGTTGCGAGAGCCGATCTCGCTGGCCTATCTGCTGGCGCGGACGGCAGACACGATTGCGGATACGGCGGCAGTTCCTGCGGACCTGCGATTGCAGTGTCTGCGTGACTTTGAGTCGCTGGTCCAGGGGCACGAAACGGAGAACGGTGGCTTGGCGAAGAGGATCCGCGAGGAGTTCGTGGTGCGCCAAGAGGATGAGGCGGAGCGGCGATTGATGGAGCGTTTTGAAGAGGGTCTGGCCTGGTTGGGGACGATTCAGGGCGCAGGTCGCGTGGCGATCCGACAGGTGCTGCACTCGATCATTGAAGGGCAGATGCTGGACATTCAGCGGTTCCCTTCGGATGGGGTTTTGCGTGGACTGAAGACGGCTGAGGAATTGCGCGAATACACCTGGCTGGTGGCGGGCTGTGTGGGCGAATTTTGGACGGAGATGTGTGCGGTGGAGAAACCTGGCGCGCTGGATCCGCAGGTGAGGGTGGCGCAGATGCGGCTGTGGGGCGCGGACCTGGGAAGGGCGCTGCAACTGATCAACATCCTGCGCGACATCGGCGAGGACATGCGGGATGGGCGCTGTTACTTGCCTGGGGTCTTGAGCGCAGAGGGGGCGGTGGATGAGGTGGCTCTGCAAAGAGAGTGGAAGCACTGGCTGTGTGTGTGTCGGGAGTCGCTCGGCGCGGGGCTGAGCTACGTGCAGCACGTGGCCGATGGCAAACTGCGCTATGCCACGGCGCTGCCGCTGCTGCTGGGAGCGAAGACGGTGACGAAGATGGCGGCTGCGCCATGGACGGAGGTGCATCGGGGCATCAAAATCTCACGCTTGGATGTGGCGATGATTCTGGCTGAGGCCGCGGTGGCGTGTCGGAGTCCAGAAAGCCTGGCGCGGCTCTATGGGAAGCTGATTTGAAAGCTGGCGCGGGTGGATGTAGGGAAGGGCGTGCGTGATCTCCTCCCCAACCATCGACCGGCTCTCGTCCTGGCACCCATGCAGGATGTGACGGACCTGCCTTTCATGCGTCTGATGGCGCGTTACGGCGGTCCTGATGTCTATGTGACGGAGTATTTCCGCGTGACTCAGGATTCAGGTTTGGACACGCAGACGGTCCGCTCGATCACGGAAAATGACACGGGGCGGCCGGTGATCGCGCAGATGATTGGCCAAGACATCCCCGCGCTGGTGCGCACGGCGAAGGCGCTGGAAAAGCTGCCGGTGGCAGGGATCGATCTCAATCTGGGCTGCCCGGCACCGGTGGTGTGTCGCAAAGACGCGGGGGGCGGATTGCTGCGTCAACCGGAGCGTGTGGACGGCATCCTGCGTGCGCTGCGCGAGGCGATTCAGGGCAGGTTCACGGTGAAGTGTCGCGTGGGTTTTGCGGACAAAGCGGAGTTTCCACGGCTGCTGGAGGTCTTCCTCAAGCATGAGATTCACGGTCTGACGGTGCATGGGCGCACGGTGCGGGATGCGTATAAAACGGCGGTGCACCCAGAATGCGTGGCGATGGCAGTGCAGGCCATGCCGTGCCCGGTGATCGCCAATGGCAATGTCGTGGATGTGCCCACGGGCCTGTCTTACCTGAAACAAACTGGAGCTGCAGGCCTGATGCTGGGGCGCGGGGCCATTCGGCATCCGTGGTTATTCGAACAACTGCGCTCTCATTGGGAGGGGCGGCCCGCACAGGTCTTCACGGGCCGTGACATGCTGCGTTACATCGAGGCGCTGTATGAGGCGACGGCAGCGTTTCATCCTCAGTTTGAGCGGACGCTGCACGTGCAGAAAATGAAGCGCTACATGATCTACATCACCACAGGGATCAGTGAGGGGCGCTTTGAGCATCGCATCCGCCGTGTGGTGACGGAGGAGGAGTTCTTCGAGACGTGTCGAGAACACCTGGATCATGAGGAGCCTCTGCCGCTGAGGCCGCCAGAGGACTCGAGTGTGTTCTGCGGTTTTGCCGAGTTGCGTTGACTCGAGAGATGAAAAAAGGGCGACCCTGGCGGATCGCCCTTCGTGGAAGCTTTTAAAAGCAGGATCGCTTAGTAGCGGTCACGGCCGTAGCCTTTGCCACCACCGCCGCCGCCGCCATTGTAGCCACCGCCAGCAGGACGCTCTTCTTTAGGACGAGCTTCGTTGATGGTGAGGTTGCGACCTTGGAAATCGCGGCCGTTGAGGGCGCGGATGGCTTCATTCATGGCCATCGTGGAGTCCATGGTGACGAAGGCGAAACCGCGAGGGCGATTGGTTTCGCGGTCCATGGGGAGGTGCATATCTGTCACTGTACCGTAATCGGAAAACAGAGTGCGCAGATCGGGCTCAGACGTCGTGAAGGACAGATTGCCCACATACATTTTGGTATTCATAGCGTTAACTTGGGTTCAGTTAACCCAACGAAAAACAATCGAAGCTCCGACATCGGATTTCAGAACACCACCGAATCCAAAGAATCACCTGATGAACAACTTAGAGTGGTCTTCACCAGGTTAACTTGCAAGGCTCCTGTCGTTGAGTCTGAGCTGATAGCAACCGATACTTTGAATCTGTGAAGATTAATAGTTCAGCGTCAGCATGAGATAAGCAAAGTCGGCGTCGTCTCCCGCTCCGGTATCATCGAGATAGCTTCCCGCAAAAAAATGGCTGTACCCAATGAGCATGTCGAGGTGCTGGGTGAGCTTTGTGTTCACCGCGAAATCCAGCTCAGAACCAGCGTAATTATTGGCAGCGGGTGTGATGGGGCGGACGCGGGTGGTGCCGTTGGCGCGATACCAAGCATCGCCTGTGTCGGCTAACCAAAAGGCATGCAAATCCAGTGTGGTCTTCACTTTGGCATGAGGCTGTGCGGCGAGCCGAAGCACGAGGTTGTGCATGTTCTGCCAGGAAAAGGTGTCCATGAATCCATAAGGAGGATGATTGGTCGGAAAGAGGTTTTGAAAGGTGCGGTTCTGGCCGTCTCCGACTTGGCCATCGCCACTGCCGTAACTGTATTCAAGAGCGAGGCGCGGTTTCCAGGGTGTCTCGAGCCAGTTGTATCCCGCCTCAAGGTGATAAGCATAGGCACGCAAGTCCTCGCCCAACACTTGGCCCGCCTGCCCAACGAACTCCAGCGTGTAGTCCCAGCCATGAAGCTTGAGGGGGTCTCCCTTCATCCGGGTTCCAATCGTGGCAAAGTCCGTGCCGCCCACGGGCCCTTCTTCATGCAGATGAAAGGCATAAAGGTCCGTTGTCTGGACAGGAATGACTGAGGTGCTGAAATAGAGTCCGCTGAAAAACTGATCTCGAGTGTTTTCACCATCGAGCCAATCGGAAACGTTGAAGTGAGATTCATGAATTCGCACGACGCTGGAGGTGAAGGCGTCTAACCACCAGTTGGTTTGCTGATAGTGAAGCTTCACCGCATCGAAAGTGCGACTGAAGTTCAGCCATTCCAGCGGGCCCACGAGTCGTTCATCGCCATAAGCCAGGACTTGGCGACCGAGTTTGAGCGAGAGGTGCTTGGGATTACCCAATTCCAAAGAAGCGAGCCGAAGGTCAAAGGCATCATCGCCCTCGGCGGCCTGCAA
>JAIXVB010000608.1 GCA_027483245.1 Verrucomicrobiaceae bacterium
CGTGGCACCGGGCGAGACTTTTTCGCAGCTCGCGCTTCGTTACGGTGTCAGTCAAGATGCGCTCGCTCGTGCCAATCCATCTGCCTACCCAGATCGGCTGATGATTGGTGAAGTCCTTGTCATTCCGGGGAAAAAGGGCAGCAGCAGTACACCGTCCTACCTTTCCCCATCCAAGCCGCAGACCAGCAACACCTCCACAACGCACATCGTGGGACGTGGGGAGAGCTTGGGTGCGATTGCCAAAAAATACGGCGTCAGCACGGCCAGTGTCGCATCAGCAAACAAGCTGAAAAACGCCAATGTCATTGAGCCAGGTCAACGTCTCATCATCCCAGGACGCAACCGCCCGCAGGTTGCAGAAACAACACGCAGCATCGCCCGGGAAGAGCCTGAAACAACCCCATTGCCGGAATTGCGTCTCTCGACCCCATCCCCAACACCTAGCCCCGCGCCGCCATTATACGTCGATACCGTGGCCCAGACCCCCGTGCTCGCCGCGACAGCTCCAGCCCCCAAAACGCCTCCGCTCAGCACCAACAACCGCGGCATCGTTGCTTACCGCTTGGAGCGTGGGGACGACATCAACACCGTCGCCAACCTCTTCAACACCACGCCTGAAAAAATCCGTGAGCTGAACAAGATGCCTGCGGACAAAAAAATCACGGAGGGAGATGAAGTCGTGGTGCCCTCCATGGGAGCTGTGTCCCTGAATTGACGCGAGGCTTCGCCTTGCCTAGTTGGGGACATGTCCCGCATCGGCACCCCACTTTCTTCCACCGCTACCAAAGTCATGCTCCTCGGTTCCGGGGAGTTGGGCAAAGAAGTCGTCATTGAACTGCAACGCCTCGGCTGTGAAGTCATCGCCGTTGATCGTTATGCCAATGCCCCCGCCATGCAGGTGGCCCATCGCAGCCACGTCATCTCCATGCTCGATGGGGAAGCCCTCCGCCGATTGGTCGAAGTCGAGCAGCCAAACTTCATCGTGCCTGAGATCGAGGCGATTGCCACCGACACACTCGTCGAGCTGGAAAATGAAGGCTTCACCGTCGTCCCCACTGCTCGCGCGGCCAAGCTGACGATGAATCGCGAAGGCATCCGACGCCTCGCTGCTGAAGAGCTCGGATTAAAAAGCTCGCCTTACATCTTCGCTCAGACCGAAGAGGAATTTCGTGCCGCCATCGCCCAGATCGGCATGCCCTGCGTGGTGAAGCCAATCATGTCCTCCAGTGGCAAAGGCCAAAGCGTGGTCAAAAGTGAGGCAGATATCGCCCACTCCTGGCAATACGCGCAGGAAGGTGGGCGTGCGGGAAAGGGCAAAGTCATCGTCGAAGGTTTCGTCGATTTTGATTATGAGATCACCATGCTCACCGTCCGCCATGCGCGCGGCACCAGCTTTTGCCCACCTGTCGGCCACATTCAGATCAAGGGCGACTACCGGGAATCCTGGCAGCCGCACCCGATGAGTGAAAAAGCCCTGGCCGCCGCCGAACACATGGCAGGCACAATCACAGAAGCTCTGGGTGGGCGCGGTCTCTTTGGGGTCGAACTCTTCATCAAAGGTGATGAAGTCATCTTCAGTGAGGTGTCGCCGCGTCCGCATGACACAGGTCTCGTCACCCTCATTTCACAAGATCTCTCCGAATTCGCCCTGCACGTGCGTGCCATCCTCGGTCTGCCCATCCCAAACATCAAACTTCACGGACCGAGTGCCAGCTGCGCCGTTTTGGTCGAGGGAGACTCGGCTCAGGTCCAGTTCGGTCATTTGGATCAAGTCCTTGCCGAGCCCGACACGCAGCTTCGTCTCTTTGGCAAACCTACCGTCAGTGGCCAACGTCGCATGGCGGTCACGCTCGCCCGTGATACAGACGTGGAAACGGCTCGAGCCAAAGCACGCCGCGCGGCTGAAGCCATGGAGATCCGTTTGTAAGGGCGCATCTCCGTCTATTCTCATGGAGGCTTTGCCATGAGAGCAGCGGCATGAAGGTCACGAGCCTTGTTGTTTTAGCTTCACGACTTGGATCTCATTCGAGTTGAGTTGTAGGTCCACCTTCTCGCGGTGCTCCTTCTGGCTCACGGGGTCGATCCACTTCACTTCGCAAGTGGTTTGGCCATAGGGTTGAAAGAGTTGATTGCTCAGGGTTGCATGACCCTCCGCATCAGCTTTCGCGCTGTGGCCAGGGATGGCTTCTTTTTTGTAACGTCGGTAAGCCTCCTCATCCGCTGCTTCAAACGCGTGACCCCAGCGCCCCCAGGCACGATTCAGACCTGCGGTGGAGATCGAAGAGAAAGAGATCATGGCACCCGCAGCGGCCGTGCCGTTCGCGTGGAGCAATTGCACACGTTTCTGGAGGCAGGGTTTGGTGTCAGCCGTCACTTGGATGAGTGATTCCGAGCCCATCAGATTGGCCCAAACTTCGCAGCCTAACCCGTTACGATCTCGGGTAGTCCAACCCTCTCCAAATCCAATCAGACTGAGGCTGCCACGCGGCAGAGAGGGGAAGCGAAACTTCCCATCTTGCTGCACTGGTGCCCAGGCATGCCAAGTCAGTTCAGGGATGCTTCCCAGGATGACTTTGCCTTGTTCAGACGGCGCCCTCACACGAACTGCGGCGACCACCCAGCCCTGCGCAGGACCCTCGTTGGGCAAATCACGCAATTGTCCTTCGACTGTCACGCCGGGTGTGAAAGACAGCTCTTTTTCAAAGGCTTGTTTGGGGTCGTCGTTCGCCACCTGAGCCGCCGAATAATGACGTGTTCCATCTGGCTTGGTCGCACGAATGATGAATCGTTGGTTAGAAGAAGTCACCGCATTTCCGGTGATTTTACCTTCGGGGCTCAGCTCCTCTTCTTGAGCCGTGCCACTGCCGCCGCTGCTGGTCCAAGTCGCAAAGGATGAAGCCTCTTTGACCGGTGCATTGAGGCGCTGAGTCTTGCGAGTCTTTGATGCGGTGGAGGTGGCTTTGGCGGGCCGCAGCACAAAGTCAGCCGGCTCAAGTTTGAATTCCCCAAGATCCAGAGCTTCTCCTTGGCCCGCCGCTTCGAGTTTAAAAGGCAGAGAAAAACCACGCTCAAAATCAGAAGCGAATGTTCGATCTTTTGGCTCCACCCAGACGCGCAAGATGTAGTCGCCGGGAGGCAAGGGTCTCGAGATGAATCGCCCTTCCGGACTGGCCTCTTCCAGCGCATGGGCACCCACGTTGCCGACTCGCCCGATGTTCACTCGGATCTTGTATTGGTCACTTCGGATCGGTTGATTGGCAGGTGGCAAAAGACGTCCCGTCACTGTGCGGAGTTGATTAGCCGGAGCAGAGCTTTCCGTCGCTGGCAGCCTGAGAATGGTCTTCACCGTTTCTCCCCCAGGCAGAGGACCCACACTCATACCGATGCTCTTTCCAAGAACACTAGCGAAGGTTGGCGGTGTCTCAGACAGCATCTGATCCACCTTGTAATGCCCTTGTTTGTCTGTGATGCAGGACATCGGTTTGGAGACTGAAAAGAGAATCTGCCCGTTGGCATCACGTTCGTATTTCGACAGGTGAAATTTGATTTCTGTGTCAGGCAAGGGCTTGCCCTCGGCATCGAACAATTGACCCTCGATCGAACTCCAGCGTGTGAGCTTGAGGGTAGATCCAGGTTTCCAATCTCGCAGTTGAATCTGCTGATAACCCTCGGTGGGATGATGGACAACAAGCCAGAGCTTATCCACTAGCGAGTGATCCAAGGCCTTGCCACGGAAATTGCCTTTCGAATCGGTGCTGGGAGATCCAATCCAGTGGCCAAGGTTGTATCGAGGCAAATCACCCGGCGAGGCCTGCATCAAGCGACCATTCATGAAGTAAAAGCGCTGTTGCAAAGTGACCGTGGCATCGTTCACGGGTTGTCCCTCAGCATTGACGACCTTGCCGCTCACCTCTTCGGTGGGCTCAATTGGGTGTTCCAGCTTGAGGTCCTTGTTATCCCAGTTGAAACGCTCAATCGACAGCGCCATGCCAGGGGCATCAATCACCACCATTGCCCTCTCGGGATCCTGGGACCAATGGGCCACCCGATAGTTCCCAGACGCATCCGTCTTCACCTTTCGCCGCGCCGTCTGCATGAAGATGGGCATGAAACTCAGTGCCGTTGATTTCATTTCCTTGCCGAGATAAATCTTCGCTTCGGGTACAGGTGCCCCATCGCTTTTGCGCGTTACCTTTCCACTCAACCACGTGCGGGCCATGGGCAGGATGATGCGGCGCTCGCCTGAGTCTTTGCTGCTGAATTTGAGGAGCGCCGACGGGGCATCCAGGTGGGCTTCATGACGGGCGCTGAGCCGTAGCTGCGGTGATTCAGGCACCGCTTCAAAGCGGAAAGCCCCCTTTTCATCACTGGTGGTTTTTTGCTGCTTGATGTCCTTCAGTTCACCGATGAGCAACAAACAATCGGCCCCTGAAATCGGCTTGCCCGTTTCATCCACGACGATGCCGGTGATAATTGTTGTTTTGGTTTCGACCTTCTTGGTTTCCTCGGCCGGAGCCTGAGTCAAACCCATGACGGAGAGCCCGACAAAGGCTGTCAGTCCGATCATCCACCATGTTCGCCGACCACGTGCCAGATCCATGAGGGCCTCAATGCGATGACGGAGATCCCGTTTGTTTTCCGAAATGCCCAACACCGTCGCTGCTGCAAACCACACCATCCAACCGGAGGCCGCACGATTCGCAAAGCCCAACAAGACTTCCCCCAGACGGTGTGCCTCGCTCGCCTCCGTGCGGCGCAGAGCGTGTGCATCGGCAGCCATCTCAGCTTCAGCGCGCAGGCGACGACCCGCCCACCAGACGATGGGATTGAACCAATGCACGGCGATGATCAGCGAGGCGATCACTTGTGCCCAAAGGTCACGGCGTTTCAGGTGTGCAAGCTCATGCAGGAAGATCAGATTTAACGAAGCCGAATCACGCAGCACCTCCAACTCACGCGGCAGCAGGATGACAGGACGCACGATGCCAAAGAGGGCGGGGGCACGCACGGCATCTGTGAGCAGCAATCGAGGTGCACGGGAGATCCCCGCCTGCTCACAGGCAGCGAGTAAAGCGGACTGTGTTGCCGCTGACGGTTCTGACTGATCACGAAGCACCCGCTGGCGCATTCGCAGGTGCAGCACGATCATGAGGCCCAAGATCCCAGCCATACCCAGCATCCACACCAAGGTCAGCCATTGCCAGGTTGACCAGACGGGGGGCACCGCTTTGGGAAGTGTTGCCGGTGCTTGCTCTGGCGTGGCGGCAGCTTGTTGCATTTCGAGCTGAAA
>JAIXVB010000281.1 GCA_027483245.1 Verrucomicrobiaceae bacterium
ACGTGAGTGGTGGATACCGGCAGGCCGTGCAGGCTCGCGGTAGTGACGAGCAGGGCGGTCGCCAGATTGGCCGAGAAACCTTCGCCGGGATTCATGTCGGTGATCTTGTGCGCCAGGGTGTCGGCGACGGCCCGTGCGCTGATCAAACCTCCCGCCGCCATGGCCACGGCGATGAAGATCATGCCCAGGCTCCCCTCCAGCCAACCCACCCCGAGCAGCAGAGCGGCCATCTTTGGGGTGTCATTCAGACCTCGGGCAAAACTCACCGCTCCGCCACTGAGGAAGTGCAGGGCATCGAGCACGGGGGTGCGTTGATTCGGTGCCAGTCGAAGCGACTTGAGAACCCGATAAAGGGCTGCTCCGACCACCACCGCGATCACGGGACTGAGCAGCAGCGGTTTCAAAAAACTCTCCCACAGACGCGCCACATTCATCGCCCCATCGTCCGCCATCCAGCCTGCTCCCAACAGCGCGCCCGTGAGCATGTGCGTGGTCGAGACGGGAAAGCCCAGTCGAGTCGCGAGGAAGCCCGTGGCCCCTGCACCGGCGGCGACGGTCAACAAAAACATCGGCTGCGCGATCAGCGCCTCGGGCACCAGACCTTTGCCAGAGAAGACTTTCACCATGTTGCTGCCCATCCACATCGCCGCTCCACAGCCCGCTGCCGTGGTCAGGGCAGCCCAGTTCACCGCCGTGCGATAACTCGTCGTGCCACTGCCATACAGCGAGGCCACGCCTTTGAAGTTGGCGTTGGCCCCGTTGGTGTAAGCAACGACGCCCACGGCAAGCACGATGAGAATGAGAAGGAGCATGGCGACCCTACTCATCATTGGTTGCCTGATTTGGCAAATACCTTTGCGGGACTGGTGAGGTCACATGCGTCTTTGATTGCAATCAGACAAAGCCGCCTCTTGGATTACCCATCCCCATGATCACCTCTCTCATCTTCATCTTGCTCGGGCTCGTGCTGCTGTATTTGGGTGGCGAGGGGCTGGTGCGGGGGAGCAGTTCGCTGGCGTTGCGGTTGGGGCTTACGCCTTTGGTGGTCGGGCTGACGGTGGTGGCCTTTGGCACGAGTGCGCCGGAGTTGGTGGTCAGTGTGAAAGCGGCGCTGGATGGCCAGGGTGCCATCGCCATGGGCAATGTGCTCGGATCGAATGCGCTGAATGTGGGTTTGATCCTGGGGCTCACGGCGCTGATTTGCCCGCTGAAAGTGCAGTTGCAAATCCTGCGCATTGATGCGCCCATCATGGTCCTCGTCTCCCTCCTCGGCGGGTGGATGCTGATGGATCTGCACATCAGCCGTGTCGAGGGCGGTGTGCTGTTGTTTGGCTTGCTGGCCTATGTGATCTTCACCGTGTGGTATGCCAAGACCGTGCGCCAGCCGGTGGCGGTCGTGGAGGAGTATGCGGAGGCCCTGCCGCCTCCGCTGGGCAGTGCCTGGAAGGACATCGCCTTTGTGCTCTGCGGCTTGGCTTTGCTGATCGCAGGCTCGCGTTTCATGGTGGACGGCTCCATCTCCCTGGCGCGTTTGTTTGGCATCAGTGAGGCGGTCATCGGTCTAACGATTGTTGCGGCAGGCACGAGCATGCCAGAGCTGGTCACCTGTGTGGTCGCAGCGCTGAAAAAGGAGCCTGACATCGCCATCGGCAACATCATCGGTTCCAACATCTTCAACATCCTCGGCATCCTGGGCGGGGCTGCGCTGACACGTCCGCTGTCAGGTGCCGGGATCCAGATGACGGACATCTATGTTTCGGTCGCCTTTGCTCTGATTCTGGTGCCCATGCTCAGGAGCGGCAGCAAGCTCATGCGATGGGAAGGGGTGATGCTGCTGGCGGCTTACCTCGGTTACATGATCTGGCTGTGGCCAAAGTCCTGAGCCGTGCGGGTCGTAGGAGGGAGCGCAAGATTGATCGCGCAGTGCGCAAGGCCGTCTCGCGGAAACGAGCCATCCTGAGTTCTTGCCAAACGAATGCTTGGCGTTTGCCCCTGAACCACGCATCCTTTGATTATGCCTGTCGAATTCAAAGACTACTACGCCATCCTTGGCATTGACCGTCAGGCCGGAGATGACGAGATCAAAAAGGCCTTTCGCAAACTCGCCCGCAAATACCACCCGGATGTGGCGGAGGACAAAAAGACGGCGGAGGCTAAGTTCAAAGAAATCAACGAAGCCTACGAGGTGCTGGGTGACCCCGACAAGCGCAAGAAATACGACACGCTGGGGGCTGACTGGCGCCAAGAAGACGGTGGGTTCTCGCCTCCACCTTCACAGGCCGGCGGTGGCGGTCATGAGCAGGAGTTTCACTTTGGCGGCACGGGGTTCAGCGATTTCTTCGAGCAGTATTTCAGCGGCGGCACTCGCTATGGTTTCCCGCATGATGAAGGCGCAGGCCGATCCGCGCAGGGCAGCGCTCGCGCACGCCGAGGCAGCGATGTTGAGGGGGACATCCTTGTCACTCTCACCGAGGCCATGCAGGGAACGGTTCGACCGATTTCCATGCAGACGGTCAATCGCCAAACGGGTCAGGTGGAGACGCAGGAGTTTCAGGTGCGCATTCCCCCCGGAGCCACGGATGGTCGTCGCATTCGTGTGCCCGGCCACGGTGAGCCCGGTCAGGGCGGTGCGCCCGCCGGGGATCTTTTTCTACGCATCCGCCACGCCATGCACCCCGACTTCAGCAGCCGTGAGGCCGATCTTTTTCATGACCTCGACATCGCTCCCTGGGAGGCGGTGCTAGGGGCGGAGGTCATCGTGCCCACTCTCGATGGCTCCATCAAACTGCGCATCCCTGCCGGAGCTGAAAATGGCCAGAAACTCCGCGCGAAAAATCGCGGCCTGCCCAAAGGCAAGACTGGCGAGCGAGGCGACTTTTATGTCGTCCTCAGAGTCCAGCTCCCCAGCCATCTCAATGAAGAAGAACGCGCGCTGTGGGAAAAGCTGCGTGACACCTCCACCTTTCAACCGCGCAAGGCCCCCACACCATGAGCACGCCCGCCTCACCCGATTCTCAGTCCGGTTCCACCGTCCAGGCCGACCTTGAGATCACCTACACCCTGGATGTCGTGGCCCGTGTCTGTGGCCTGTCTTCTGAAACGCTACTGGAATACCATGAGCAGGGGCTCATCGGCCCTGTGACAGTGGATCAAACCGGCCTCTGTTTTGATGATGGCACCATCCATCGACTCCGCCGCATCGAGCATCTGCGCAGCAGCTATGACATGAATCTCGCTGCCTTGAAGCTCACCCTCAGCCTCCTGGATGAAGTCGAGCAACTGCGAGCCGAGCGGCGGCAGCGAGTATGATCTTTTCAGTCTGCTATCAATGAGAGCAGCCTCATCCTGTCATGAACTCGCGCGTGGGGCTGGTGTCGCAGCGGCTGAGCGCGGTTACTTGTGAGATCATGGTTACTCAGCGGCCTAACGAAAAGGCTGATCACATTCATGGGTTTGTCACAAAGTGACATCGAGTGACGATTTCGCCATGAGGCGAAAGTGTTGCGCAGGCTCGTTTGTGATGAAGTTAGACATGCAGTTGTGATGGTAGTGCGTGTCGGTGGGATGACTTTTCCTGTCGATCGCATGACACAGCCACTCCACACTCTCCATGAAAAAAACCATCACCCTCGCGGCGGGCTTTGCTCTCGCCTCTGCGGCCTTCGGCCAGGGCTTCACCACGTCTGAATCCTCTTATCTGGCTCCTGCACCTGGAGCTGATTTCACGTATCACCCGGTTGTTACCGTCGGCGACCGTGTCCCACTCACTGGCGATGCATCCAAGGAGTTTGCCTTTGTGGGTATTCCAGACGCCATGGGCATCTACAAGGACACCGTCACGAATCAGAACATCCTCTTCGTGTCTCATGAAGTGGGCAACACCGTGATCAGCGAGCCGATCACAGGTCAGCCAAAGTTTAAGGGTGCGTTTGTCTCTCGTTATGTGCTGTCGAATGCGGGCGCTGTGCTGAGTGGTGCTCCTGCTCACTCGAAGCTGTTCCTGGAAAACACTCAGGTTTCCACGACACCACCTCTCGAAGGCGCTTTGAATTCCTTCACACGCTTTTGCTCCGGTTCCTTTGCCGGTCGTTCCCATGGTCTGGATCGCCCCCTGTTCTTCACCAATGAAGAAACGTTTGGCGCACCAAGTTATGAGACTTCCAAAGGCGCGCAGACAGTCGTCATCGCTGATGGCAACATGCACACCGCTCCTGACCTCGGTCGCATCGGTCGTGAGACAACCCTCATCCAACCTCGTCGTGATTCCCTGACGGTGGCCATCTCCACCGAAGACGCTGGCGCTCCTTCCTACGTTTACATGTACGTCGGCAAGAAGCAGCTGCGCTCCACTCAGGTGCTGCCCCGCAATGGTCTGACCGATGGCAAAGTTTATGTGCTTTGCGGTCGCGATGCTCAGCACAATGAAGGCACCTTCACAACCGGCCGTCTGCCAACAAAGTGGAAAGAAATCGTCGGTGGTGGCAACATGACCGATGCTCAATTGCTCACGGCTGCTGATGCTGCCGGTGCCTTTGGTTTCGTCCGCGTGGAAGACGCTGAATTTGACCCTGCACAGCCAACCCGCAGTCTATTCCTGGGCACCACGGGTGGCAGTGGCCCAAACCGCCTCGGCCGTCTCTATGAACTGACGATGAATCCTGTGAATCCTGTGGCCAATGGCACGCTGAACGTGATCTACAATGCCGATCGCATCGTGACACCTGGTGGCAACTACACCGGCACCATCGGTAAGCTGGTGGCTGCCAATGGCATCACCGGTTCTTTGGGTGACTACACAGGCGGCGACATCAATGCTGCTAACGCTGTCGATTATCCCGTGAGCATCGACAACATCGCTGTCTCCAAAGATTTCATCATGGTTCAAGAAGACCGCAACAGCCCTGCTGATGCCGTGTTCGCCAAATACAACCGCAACGGGGGTATTTGGAGCCTGAACCGCAATGCCAACTATGCCGCCAAACTGCAAAGCACTTTTAACTATGCTTATGTGGAAGGCCGCGACGCTCACGCTGCGATCACCACACGTGGTCTCTGGGAAAGCTCAGGCATCATCGCTTCGGACGCGATTTTTGGTCCAGGCACCTTCGTGGTGAACGTGCAGGCTCACCGCACAACGGTGAATCTGAATGGTGGCGGCACTGGCACCACCATCCGCACCAACATCCCAAAACCAGCGGGTGGTAGCTACACACGGACAGAAGCCGTCAGTCTTTTCGCTGAAGACGGTCAGGTCCTGATCATGCGTCCAGTTCCTTAACCGAGAGCGGATCTCTACATCCGCCCTTTGAAAAGTGACCTCTTGGAGTGCGGACGTCATGTCCGCACTCCTTTCGTTTACCGAGCTTCGTCTCCATGCCACGTCTTTTACCTCTTGTTCTTTGGCTTGAAACAGCCGCTCTGATCGCGTTTGCCCTGGGCACGCAAAGTCTCTGGCTGTTGCCAATGGCGGGTTTCCTGGCTCTGCTCGCCGGTCTGCTGAGCCGCGGACACGCTTGGGGCATGCCGATCACCCTGGCGGCTGCGGGGACTTGGCTTTGGATTTTCTTTGGCTCCTTGGCTCCGGTTCCCATGGGGCCGCTGCTTTCGGTTCACCCCATCGCGGCCCTGATGTTGGGTGCGGGGTTGGCCTTTCTTCAGATCCTCTCTGGCTTGACCACCAAGGGCGGAGCAACGGTGCGCAGTGCACTGGCTCGTTTGGCGGTGCTGGCCCATTTCATCTCTGCGGGAGTGATGTTGGGCAGTCTGTATCTCGGGGGCGTTTGGCATCATTGGTTGGCCGTTGCTTTTGCTGTGCTGAGCCTCGTACTGATGGCCGATGCGGTGCTGAGATGGGTTTCCCGACTTTACACGCCACGTCGTCATTGGGACACGTTGGTGGCTCCAGGAGCCTTCTTTTTTTATCGTTGGTTAGGGCCGGAATGGCGCGCCTGTTTGCCCGAGGTGGCACGGGATGAAGACTTCGATCTGCGACTGGCCGAGATGTGGATGTGGCCGACCTTGCGCGGTGCTCTGCCAGCGCTGGGGTTTGTCACGGTCGTGTTGGTTTGGCTGAGCACCTGTCTGCATGAAGTGCCGGTGGGCATGGCTGGGGTGCGACACACACTGGGCACTTGGGAAAAGAAAGCGCTGCTCTCCGGTCTGCATGGTTCATTGCCATGGCCCTTCGGGAACATCCGCCCGGTCGATACTGCGCGACTGCGGGAAGTCGTGTTGGGTTTCCGCACCGACCCTGGCCAGCCGATCCTCTGGGAGCGCGCGCACTATGAGGGCGAACAGCAGTCTCTGGTGGGTGCTGGGGATGACTTTCTTTCCATCAGTGTGCCAGTGCTTTACCGAGTTTCGGATCCCGTCTTGCACCTGCGCTCCAGCGTGGATGCCGAAGGGCTGATCCGCAGTCTGGCCCAGCGGGCGCTGCTGAATCTGACGCTGCGTCGTCCCGCCCATGAGATCATGACGACCGCGCGTGAAGAACTGCGCCGAGCCCTGCATGAGGATTTACAAAACGCCCTGGATGAGCGGCAGTGTGGGCTGACGGTGGCAGAGGTCTATTTGCGTGACATTCATCCGCCCGTGACGGTGGCACCGGCCTTTCAAGAAGTCGTGAGTGCCCTGGAGGAGAAAGAGGCTGCGCTGCATGAGGGCGAGTCCTATCGGCGTGACAATCAGATGCGGGCTCAGGGCGATGCCAAGGCACTGCTGATCACGGCGGGTTCCACAGCGGCGAATCGTCTGCTGCAAGCGCAGGGTCAGGCGCAACGATTCGATGCTCAGCGCGAGGCCTGGGCTGCGGCTCCCCTGCTGTATCAATGGCGGGAAGGTTACCGAGTGCTGGATGAAACGCTCAGCGGAGCCAAGAAGGCCATCTTTGACGAATCCCTGCGTGGGGACATGCCGATGCATGTGGATCTGCGCAAGGTGCTGAACCCTGATTTTGTCGATACAGTGCCAGCGCGCACGCAGACCTTGGTGCCGCGTCCGAACCGTTCTCTGGATGAATTTGATCTCGATATCGAAGGTTACCTCCGCGCCGATCAGGGGGAGGTGCCTGCGCCTGACTTCACCCCGAAGGATCAGGACAACTTGCTAAAAACGGACACGCCCAAATCATGAGTGAACCCTCTTCGTCTCACCTCCGCACCCTGACCCTGCGCCTCGCCCTGCTGGCCCTGGTGGCTGTGGGTGTCATCGCCTCGGCTTCGGGTTTCATTTTGAGTGAGACCGAACACGCGCTGGTGCTGCGCTTTGGCAAACCGGTGCGCGTGCTGGATCAGCCTGGCTTTTACCTGCGGCTGCCGTTTCCGCTGGAACAAATCGTGCGGGTGGATCGTCGCCTGCAACATGCGGACATCCGTCTCAGCGAGACCCTGACGCGTGATCAACGCAACGTTATCGTGCCCATCTTCTTCACCTGGCGTGTGGCGGATCCGTTGCTGTTTCATACCGCGGTGCGTGAGCTGGAAACCGGGCGGACCAAGCTGGATGCGCTTGTGACCAGCGCGCGCAACTCCGTGTTAGGCCGACATGATTTCGCTGACCTGCTGATGACAGAAGCCAAAGCGATCTCGCTGGCGGATCTGGAAAAGGAGATGCATGCGCTGGCTAAGGGCGATGCAGCGAAGCAACTCGGCATCGAACTCATTTCCACCGGCATCACCCAGATCCAATTGCCTGAAGCGAATACGGAGTCGGTGTTTCGTCGCATGCGAGCCGAGCGCAAACGCGAGGCGACTCAATACCGCGCCGAAGGCCGAGCCAAGGCAGCGGAGATGAAAGCCGAGACCGACAAAGAAGCCACCCGCCTGATCGCCGATGCTAAACGTCAGGCCGAAGAAATGCGCGGCAAGGCGGAAGGTGAAGCTTCAACCATCTATGCCACGGCCCATGGAAAGGACCCGCAGTTCTACAAGTTCCTGCGTGAGCTGCAAAGCCTGCGCACCGTGGTGGACAAGAACACCACCGTCATCCTCGACACCAGCGTGGCTCCCTTCCAATGGCTGAAAGCCAAAGAACCCGGTGCCGTGGCGGAAAGGGAGAAGCTGCCGGAAGGGCCCGTGGTTTTGGATGGGACACCGTGAGGGGAGAGAAAGGGTTAAGGGGTAAGGGAAAAGAGAAAGACAGTCAGAATGAAGGAGCAAACCGCAGAAAGGCCCGATGCCAAGAACCAAAAACCAGGAACACTGAACACTGAACACTGAACACTGAACACTGAAAATGTCCTCCCCACTCCGCCAAGATGGTCGTCTGACTGAAGCGCTGCTGTTGTTTTTGAAACAACTGACGGCGCATGCTCGCTGGGTCTTTGCGGCGTTGCTGGGGCTCTACGCGTTGTCGGGCATTCATACGATTCAGCCGCAGGAGAGTGCGCTGGTGCGGCGGTTGGGGCGGCTGCAGGCGCGTTTGCATGGGCCGGGTTTGTTGGTGGGATTGCCTGCACCGTTTGATCAGGTTCTGCGCTTTGAGACGGGTAAGGACACGAGCCTGCCGCTGGATGCGTGGGCGCTCATTGGCACGAAGATCGGTGATCCTGACAAACCGCTGGAGCTGAGCAATGAGGAGTTGACCCGGCAGGTGAAGAGTCGGGATGTGGAGGGGGCGAAGTATGCGGAGTATGAAAACATGACGCTGGATCCGGTGCGGCATGGCTACACGCTGACGGCCGACATCAATGTGATTCAGGGCCGCTTCACGCTGCGTTATCGCATTGAAGATCCTTTTCGTTATACCTCCGCCGGGCAGGAGATTGAGGTCTTGTTGGCACGTCTGAGTTACCGGGCCGTGTCGGCTCAACTGGCCGCGCGCCGGATTGATGCCAGCCTGACCGATGAACGTCGGGATGTGGCCACGCTGGCGGCCAAGCAGGTGCAGGAGGAGGCTCTGAGACTGGATCTGGGCGTGCGTATCACGGGTCTGGACATCCGTGAGCTGTCGCCACCCGCGCAGGTCATTGCCGCTTTTGAAGAAGTGACCAATGCCCGTCAGCACGCGAAGACCTTGTTTGAAAACGCCCGGCAATACGATGCCGAGACGAGGGCCAAGTATGAGGGAGAAGCCGCAGCGATTTTGCATCGTGCGGAAGGATACACCGACGAACGCGTCGAGATGGCTCGCGGTGAATCGGCGGCTTTCATGGCTCTGATGCAGAACTATCAGCGTCAGCCCGCGCTGGTGTCGCAACGACTCCTGCGGGAGACCCTAGACAGTGTGATGGGACAGGTTTCTTCACGCACCCTGCTGCCGGTCCAACAAGCGCGCCCCACGGTGATCCTGGAGCCTTCCCCCGAATTTGCCCGATGAACGATCTCGACATCTCCACCCGACAACGGCTGCGGCTGCTTTTCATCGCCACGGCTCTGATGCTGGCTTCGGTCATCACCGGTTGGTTGCGGCCCGAACAAGAAGCGTTGCAAGGCGCGTTGGCCTTGCTTGGCACCTTGATTGTCGCCACGCCGATCGTTCGCGGGGTCATCACGGCCATTCGTGCCACGGGTTTTGCAGCGACTCAGTTTTACATGGATCAGTATGTGGTGCTGGCGTTGGCAGCCTGTCTGGCCACGGGCAAGTATCTCACGGGTGGCATTGTGGCGATCATTCTGCTCTTTGGCCAGATGCTGGAAGAACGCACCACGGTGGGCGTGGAGATGGCGTTGGCGAAGTTGCGTCAGTTGACACGGCTGAAGGCTCGGCGTGTGCGTGGCGAGACGGAAGATGAGTGTGAGGCGGGCGATCTCTCGGTCGGAGATGAGATTTTGATTCGTCCCGGAGAAGCAGTGCCTGCGGACGCGACCGTACTGACAGGACATGCCTTGATCGATCAAAGCCGCATCACGGGTGAGTCGGTGCCGGTGGAGGTGGCTGCGGGCAGTGAGATTTATGCAGGCACCGCGAATCTGAATGGCTCTCTGCGTGCACGGGTGACCGGAGCAGGGCGTGCGACAGTAATGGGACGCGTCCAGAGCATCATCGAAGAGGCCAAGGAATCCGAAGCTCCAATCATCAGCCTGGCTGAGGACTACGCGCGGTATTACACACCGTTGATTCTGCTCATCGCGGCGAGTGTTTTCTTTTTCACCCAGGACATCGAGCGTGCCATCGCGGTGCTGGTGGTGAGCATCCCATGCGCCTTTGTGCTGGCCAGCCCATCGGCCATGGTTTCAGCCATCGCCGCGGGATCACGGCTGGGTTTGTTGATCAAAAGCGTGCGTCATCTGGAAACGGCGCGTCTGGTGGACACGGTGGTCTTTGATAAAACCGGCACGCTGACGCAAGGGCGGTTGGAGCTGGAAGATGTGCTGATTCATGATGAAACATTGACGCGTGATGAGGTGATTCGTTTAGCGGCTGCTCTGGAAGGCCAATCGAACCATCCTGTGGCACGGGCGATTGCCCTGGCAGGTCAGGCGCTCGACTTGCCCGTGATTGAGGGTTTCACGGAGCATTCGGGATTGGGGCTTGAGGCATCGATTGAGGGACAGCAGGTGCAGATCGGTCGCAGTTCATGGTTGATGAAAAGTGGCATCGCCCTGGCCATAGAACCGGCGAGTTTTACTCGACAGAGTCTGGTGCTGCTGGCCCGTGGTGGACGACACATCGCCACCTTTTTGTTGGCCGATCAGCTGCGTGAGGAAACGCGCGAAACCCTGCTGCGACTGCGTTCTTTGGGCATTGAGGACTTTCACATGCTGACGGGAGATCGGCTGGAGGTCGCGCAGCACATCGCTGCGAGTGTCGGCATCACGCACATTCATGCGGAGTGTCTGCCCGAGGATAAGGTGAAGCACATACGTGATTTAAAAGCCGCCGGGAAACGGGTGTTGGTCATCGGAGATGGACTCAATGATGCTCCCGCGCTGGCGGAAGGAGATGTGGGTGTGGCGATGGGGGCACTGGGCAATGATGTGACGGTGCACACCTCGGATGTGGCGCTGATGTCGAATGATCTGCGTCGCCTGCCGGATCTGCTGCTGCTCTCAGCGCGCACGGTGGGCGTCATCAATCAGAATCTGCTGTGCGGATTTGGTTTCATCATGCTGGCCATCACGCTGAGCAGTCTGGGGTTTGTGAATCCGATTGCGGCGGCCTTCATCCATGAGTTCAGCGCCTTCTTTGTCATCTTTAATAGCGCGCGTTTGATGCGTTTTGATGGCTGGGAAGAGACAGCGGCGCTCACTCCAAAACCTGAATCTGAAACCCCGTCCTTGAATGAGCTGGCTGCCCTCAATGCCTAACCCTTTGCGCTACGGACTGATCCTGATGGTGATCTTGATCGCGGTAGGCGCGGGCTTTTTCCTGGCCGAACCCCAGGTGAAGTCCAAGGCACTTGCGGAGACGACGAAGCTTTCTCGACCGCAGGCTCACGTTCCTGCGATGACGGCGACTCAGACCCGCGATGATGTTGCTGAAGAAAAGCCCTTTTGGGAAGAGGCCGTGATCGCAGAACCTACGACGGTGCGTGAGCCGACGGAAGCGGTGGTGATGCTTCCGGCAGGGCCAGCGGTGCAGCGCGATTATGCGGCGGAGATGAAGGGGCTGGAGAACGCGGGGAAACCGCAGCAGCTTCAGGACACGCTGCTGCTGTGGTTCGATCAAGATGCCCAGGCTGCCACGGCTTGGGTGAATGAAACGAATCGTTTTGAAGAGCTCGGTGCTGGCCTCGGTTCGTTGGCTCAAAACATCGCCAATCGCGGGCATTTGGCTACGGCGCTCCACTGGGCTGAATCCATCACCGATCCCGTGGTGAAACATGACACGCGCATGCGGATCTATGCTCAAGAAGCACGGCGGCGGCGAGTCGATGGAGAGTCGCTCAAACAGGCTGGCTTTGAACCGCAGGACATCGAGACCATCCTCAGCGGTGCGCTCGGCGATTAGATCGACGTCAGGAGCATCGAGACGACATAAAAACCGCTCGTGCCTGTGGCATCGACATAGACTGAGAAGAAACCATCGTCATTGGAGAGCCAAGACGTTTGATTGGCGGGCCCGGTGGCGGTTAAGGAAAACGGAACGGGGGTGAAAGGCGCGCCGAGTTGGGATTGATAACGCACCTGATAGCGCGCGGCTCCGGTGATGGCGAAGGTAAGCTTTAACCGCATGCTATTACCCGTGCGTGACTGAACTGCGAGTGAGTCCACCCGCAGGCCCAGGTTCGGCACCTCGACCGTGATGAGTTGAGTGGACTCATCGAAGCTTGTTTTGAAGGCATTCAGGTTCTGATCCGCAGGGCCCTGAATGACACGACCTTGGACATCGTAACGAGAGCCATGGCAGGGACAGCGCATGTAGCCATTGGCGGCGATGAATCGGCCCACGGTGCAGCCGGCGTGAGTGCAGATGGAATCGACGGCATGGAACTGAGCCGTGGCACCGCGATTGATCGTGATCGGCGGATAGATGGTGCTGAACTGGAGCTGCACGGAACCTCCCACCGTTTGCAATGGGGCGTAGTCGCTGAGGTTCAGCCGCAGCACTGCGGGTCCAGGATAGGCGGCCTCGGCAATCAGCACCCGTGACCAGGGCGTGAGTCCACAGGCACTGGCTGTGCCGAGAAGCCAGCCTTTGATCCAATCTCGGCGTGTGAGAGAGGGGATGCTGTTCATGCCGACATTGTCCACTCCCCGAGGCGTCTGCCATGCGTTTCTAGGTGACGTTTTCGCCCAGGTGAATCTGAAAAGAGCGAGATACTGCCAAGAAAAGGGTGCTCAGCGACGTCTAGGGAGTGCCCATGAAATACACCCTCATCTCCCTCCTCGCCCTCGCAGCTACTTTTGCCTCTGCGGAAACCACAGTCACCCTCGAAGGTGTGCACAACTGCTGCAAAGGCTGCACAAACGGCATCGTCAAAGCCGCGGCTGAACTGAAAGATGTCACAGTCACCGCGGAAGGCGAGACGGTAACGATCACCGCGAAGTCGAAGATGAATGCGAAGAAGGCGGTCGAGGCCATCATGTCGGCGGGCTACTACGGCACCTCATCGGAGACATCCGCTGCTGCGAAACCTGCGATGCCGAAGGCGGAGAAAAAGCTCACGGCGGCCACGGTGACGGGCGCGCATCTCTGCTGCCAAAAGTGTGTGAATGCCGTGACGGAAGCGGTGAAGACGGTGCCAGGCATCACGAAATCAACCATCGTTTCAAAGGAAAAGACCTTCACGGTGGAAGGCGAATTCACGGAAGGTGAACTCGTCGCTGCGCTGAACAAAGCGGGCTTTCACGGCACGCTAGGCAAATAAACGACGGTCTTTTTTAACACCGAGCGGTGGGTGCAAGCCTGCCGCTTTTTTTCAATGAGGCACGATTTCAGCGCAGAAGCAGCATCACATCTGCCTCGCAGGAGGTTGAGATTCGCATGGGGCTGCCCTGGGGCACCTGGATTTGTTCTCCCGCACGCAGCGGGTGCTCCTCTCCGGCGACCTTGGCGCAGGCTTCGCCGTAGGTGAGAACCAATGTGGCGTCTTGTTTGAAGCAGGCCTCAAAGCAGCGGCACTCGGGTTTTAAGCCCAGCAGGTGGGCTTCCACACAGTCATTCCAAAACAGGCAGCGGTGGGCGTGGGCACCAAAATCGATCTTGCCTGTCATGGCTGCGGCAGGGCAGGTGGCAGGTTCTTTTTTTCCGCGGGTTCACGGGTTTTCAGACTGGCCTCGCGGATGCGTTTGAGGCGGCGGCGGAAGGCGGGGCTCAGGGAGCGGGTTTTCAGACGAATATCGAAATTGGTGTAGTTCATGGAGGAAGAAAGTTAGAAGAGCCGAGCGGGCTTGCTGTTGCTCAGTTGTGCTTCTTTGTCGGGCATTTGCGCCTTTGTGTTCAGTCAACGCGCAAGGAAATTGGATACGCAGCAACAGGGCATCCAGCTGCGAATCTGCGATTCAGGCCTGCGGCTGAGCCGAATCCGAGGTGCATTTCTGGTGCATTGCTTGATCAAAAGGGGCCTTTGGCTCCGTGCTATAGGTTCCGCCAAACGATGTCTTTTCTCGCCCGTCATCCCATTCTCCGTCTCGTCGCCTCGCCGCAGCATCTGTGGCGCACTGTTTCGCTGGGGATGAAGAGCATCTGGCTGAACAAACTGCGGTCGTTTCTGACCGCGTTGGGCGTGATCTTTGGGGTGGCCTCCGTGGTGGCCATGCTCGCGATCGGCGAAGGTGCCAGTTATGAGGCCCAAGAACAGATCCGGCGTCTGGGCAGTCAGAACATTATTTTGGAGAGTGTGAAGCCGCCAGATGGGCAGGGTTCCTCCGCTGAGGCGCGTAGCATGGTGCTGGAATACGGCCTGACGACACGCGACATCCAGCAGATCCGGCAGACAGTGCCGGGCATCAGCGTGGTGGTGCCCAGTCGCATCTTGAGTGAAAACATCTGGAACCTGGACCGCAGTGTGGATGGCCAGATCCTGGGCGTGCTGCCCATTTATCCGCAGATGCGCAATCGCAAGATCTTGCAGGGGCGCTTTTTCAGCGATCTCGAATTGGCGGAGAAACTACCCGTCTGTGTGCTGAATCAAACAGCAGCAGCGAGGCTCTTTCCCCTGTCCACGCCGAAGGGGAAATCCATTCGTGTGAAGGGCTATTATTACAAGGTGCTGGGCATCATGGAAGATGAAGGGCAGCGAGTCGGAGGTGAGAATGGCAAGTCCAGCGCGAGCAATGCCAGTGCACAAATCATGATCCCTTTCAGCACGCTGATGGATCAGTATGGGGAGACTTTCTTCCGCATGCGCAGCGGCAGCTTTGAGGCTGAAAAAGTGGAGTTTCATGAGGCCATCGTGCGCGTGGATGATGTGAATCAAGTCGAGAGCCGGGCCAATGCGATCCGTCATCTGTTAGCGACCAATCACAAGAAGGAAGACTGGCGGATCATTGTTCCGGTGGAGCTTTTGAGACAGGCGGAAAGAACGAAGCAGATCTTCAGCATCGTGCTCGGCAGCATCGCGGCCATCTCTCTGCTGGTGGGCGGGATCGGCATCATGAACATCATGCTGGCGAGTGTCACGGAGCGCACCCGTGAGATCGGCATCCGACGTGCTCTCGGCGCGCGGCAGGCAGACATTGTGGTGCAGTTCTTGGTGGAGACCGTGCTGCTTTCAGGCGCGGGCGGGATCGTGGGAGTGATCCTCGGGGTCTCCATCCCCATCGCGGTGGAGCACTTTGCGGGGGTGACTACCGTGGTGAAAATCTGGTCTCCGGCGCTGGCCTTCTTGATCTCCGTGTTCACCGGCATCGCCTTCGGGATCTACCCCGCGCGCAGTGCCGCGCGGATGAATCCAGTGGAGGCTCTGCGTCACGAGTAGGGCGAGTTAGGACAACGCCGAGACGCGAATCGGTAACCTGTCGGTGGGTTATTCGAAGACGCGTTTGAGCACAGCTTTTTCTTCAGGGGTCAAGGACTCCCGCCAGACTTGTTCGCCGCCTTGACCTTTGTTGGCGGCGCTGCCTGCGGCTGTGGGGCCGGTGGCTTTTTGATCGACTTCATGCTTGCCATCTTGCAGTCCCAGGGTGGTGCCGAGTTGGGCGCGTGAGAGGTCTTTGTTAGAGACGGCTTCGTTTTTGTTGGTGCCGAAGTTGTTCTCTTCTTTTGAGAGTGTGAGCGGGGCGCTGCCGGGTCCGCGAGTGGCATCTCCCTTGCCGGGTTCACTGCCCTCAGCTCCTTGACCTTCTCGGAGCTGGCCCAGCATTTCAGCAAGCTCATCATCGGCCCCTTCACCATCGCCGAGAAACCCAGGGTTTTCGCCCATGCCATTGCCAGCCTGGGCCTTTTGTTTGAGGGCTTCCCGCAGTTGGTCGAGCTGCTCTTTGGACATGGAAGGGAGATTGTTTGGGTCGATCTGAGCCAGTTCCTTCAGCAGTTCCGGGTCGAGATCCAGCGCGCTGTCTTTGAGGCCTGAGAGCGCTTCATCAAAGTCTTTCAGCAGCTGCTCCTTCGCCTGCTGGCTGAGTTGGTTGGCGTAGTTTTGCAGGGCATTCAAGCTGCGCTCTGCCTGAGCCATGTTTTGCGACATCTGGGCAATCTCTCGCTGCAATTGTTCCTTCAGGGTGTCTCCGGCATTCAGGCTCTCGTGGCTGAACCATTTTTCCTGAGGTTGATCACGCAGCGCCTCGATTTTGGCGGCTTGCTCCTGCTTTTCCTCGGGGGTGATGATCTTTTCCTGCTCCAGTTTTTCCAGCCACTCATCCATCTGCTGCCAGGCCTGCGGCTGCACCGTGGGCAGGGGAGGAGTCATCACAGCAGAGATCGGCAGACTCAGAGCCAGGGTGAGACTGCCCACGCAGGCCAGCAGCGGCCCAGCCACACGTGACCAGCGCCATTGCCAACCATCGTCAGTCTGCACCGGAAGCTCGGGCCAGGGACTGCGCCCCAGCGCCGCACAGGTGAGCGCATTGTGCAGATGCAGTTGGGATTCCAGCCGGATCAGCGCCTGCTCGGTCGAAAGGAAATGTCGCCTCGCCAACAAGGCTCCGACGGCAAAGACCAGAGCCAATCCACCGAGGCAGATCAGGCCTGTGTTTTGCCAATCCAAGGGCTGTCCTCGTGAGCGCAGCCAGAAGAGGAGGGCAAAGCCGAGCACGCCACTGCCGATGAGAAGCGGGCCGGTTTGATCCAGCCACCAGCCGAGGTTGGCCTTCCACATTGTCCGACGGGCGCGCTGCTGCCAGCGGTGGGCGAGAGTGGCCTGATCAATCATGCGGCGGAGATTAAAGGGGACGTGACATTCCCGCCAGCGCCTTTTGTGCTCGCTTGAGAGGTAAGTCCTGGCTTAGATTCTCACACTTCTCTCTGTATCTCTCTCATGCCCGAAGATGTGAACGATTTATCCCCTCAGTCCCCGCAGGATGCGGAGGAGGTCTCGTATCCCACGCTGGAGGAACTGGCTGCCCTGCTGCCGCAGTATGAAATGCATGAGATCATCGGTGTGGGGGGAATGGGCGCGGTCTATCTGGGCAGGCAGGCCGCGCTGGATCGCTGGGTCGCGATCAAAGTCCTGCCCGTCTCGGCCGCTCAGCAAGCAGATGACGCGCAACGTTTCATCAAAGAAGCCCGTGCCATGGCCCGGCTGGTGCATCCGCACATCGTGGCGGTTTTTGACTTCGGCCAGACCTATGCGGGCCATCTTTACCTCGTCATGGAGTATGTGCAGGGGAGTGATCTGCATCGGCGCACACGAGCCGGTGAGATCACCGCAGAACGCGCTCGGCGGG
The DNA here is from genome assembly GCA_027483245.1 of Verrucomicrobiaceae bacterium. Taxonomy (GTDB): domain Bacteria; phylum Verrucomicrobiota; class Verrucomicrobiia; order Verrucomicrobiales; family Verrucomicrobiaceae; genus Prosthecobacter. Next base: position 17,208 of record JAIXVB010000281.1, read on the forward strand.
TCATTGCCCAGCTCTGTGATGCACTCCAGTTTGCTCATGACAATGGGGTGGCGCACCGCGACATCAAACCGGCGAACATTCTCATCACCGACGACTGGCAGGTGAAGGTGGCTGACTTCGGTCTGGCTCGTGATCTTTCTGCGCAGCCGAATCCGGACGAGCCTGAATACGGAACCCCCGACTACACAGCACCCGAACGCTTGATCATTGGGGCGATCGTTGATCATCGAGCGGATATCTATGCGCTCGGCGTGGTGATTCATGAGATGCTGACGGGCCGCACTCCCCTGGCTGCCGGTGCAGAGGCTGGAAAAGGTCTTCCGGATGGTTTTGCGGGCGTCATTTCAAAGTGCCTGATGCAGGACCCCGATCGCCGTTATCAAAAGGCGTCGGAGGTCAAAGTTGCTCTACTCACGGCCACGGCAGAAAAGAAGATCGAGACCCAAACGCAGCCGACACCCATCACGCGTCGTGCCCCTGGGCCGATGAGCTCGACCTACAAGCCGAGCCCGCTGGC
>JAIXVB010000354.1 GCA_027483245.1 Verrucomicrobiaceae bacterium
ATCTCTGCCGCCATGGAGGCACCGACGCGCCCAGCGACCATGAGACCGGTGAGCACGGGCCCGAGCTCGCGACACAGGGAGACACTGACAATGCCGCCGATGGTGGACTCAATGCCGAAGTCCTTGAATTTAAAATAAGACTGAGCGGTGAAAACGGCCCCGGTAAAGGCCCCTGTCACAATCACCACGGCCTGGGAGCCATAACCGATCGTGACCATTTGCTGGGCCATCAGCCTCAGGCGCAAGGTGCCACGGGTCAAAGACTCCCACAATTCGCCCAGCAGGCCGCCCAACTGTCCCAGGTAACCCAGGAAGTTCAACAAGCTTCGCCCAGGCAGCGCTAGGAGTCCAAACAGTGCGTCCATCAGGCGCGCATGATGGCACGCTGCGGGATAAAGGCAACCTGTGTCACAAGCCAGAGGGCTGGGGTCTTTTCCCAGCGTCCGCCCGAGGCTCGAGGATTGTCAGGCCGAAGGATTCGGGTTCACCTCGCCCTTTAGGCAATCTTTGATCAAAAATCACTTTTGCCAACCCACGGGCTGCGTCCAGGCCTTCTGCTTTTGGCCAGGAGTCGCAGGATTGGTCATGTCGCGGTCCGCTGTGACAATGGCGCGGATGTAGAGGTGATCGTCCGTGATTTGGAAAACAGGATCGAGAGCGACACTCCTGCCCAGGACATCGCCCACATCTTCACTGTGCTGCAAGCGCACGGGATAATTGTCATCGGCAGGCGCAGGCACCTCCTTCACGGCGCGATCATACTTTTTCCAGGTGCCGCGAAATTCGGTGACGTAGTTCACGCCGGGTTCACCCTTGATTTTCAGGCGGAGGAACCCGGTCTTTTTGTCAAAGTTCACCTCCTCGAGCGTCACGCCGGTGCTGGCATAAAAATCACCGCGTTGCATGGCCTCGACCAGCGCATTGGCTTCCAATTTTTCCGCTTTCACCATGACCCAACCGCGCCCTGAGGTGGCATTGCCACCATGGTAGTGATGACTGTCGTCCGTGCCCATGCCATAAAGCGGAGGCTGCTTCAGCTCCGCAATGCGGATGGTGTTAGCGATGTCCCAGATGCGCTCCGTGGAGGTGTCTGCACGCAGGGGATCCCCCTCGGGGAAGGTGGCGGGGTGACCGTTATAGACTTCAAAGAACTTGTCCTCGATCACATGCGCGATGTCCTCCGCATTCACCGCCCATTTGAAATTGGGATGGTTCAGATGCGCCATGACAGGGCGTCCGGTTTTTAATCCCTGCGCAGCGATGGCCTGAAGATTCGCTCGCAAGGTCTCGCGGATCGATGTGATGTCTTTGAGCGGTTGGATGGCTTCTTCCAAGTTGATCGCGTTGATGTGGATGGGCGCCTTGGCAAACCCTGCGCTGACCTCCTCCGCCTGCACGAGCAGGAATTTGCCAGGTTCTTCCAGCTTGGTTCGATACTCTTCGAGGGTCTTGAGCTTCACCTCGACCTCTCCCTTGGCATTGGTGCGGGTGACCACCCAATCCGCACCGAAACGCTCGCGATACTTGTCCAGCACCTTGCGCCCGAGCGTGATTTTCTTTTTCTCAATCGTTGTCTCCGTCACCCACTTTTCGCCTGCATTCAGCGTGTTGTGATCCGACATCGCGAGGAAGTCATAACCCTGATCTTTATACCAGGCCGAGATCATGTCAGGGAAGTCATTGCCATCGCTCCACAGGGAATGCGTGTGCGTGTTGCCTTTGAACCAACGCGGTTCGTCCGCAGAAACAAGGGTCGCGAGGAAAAGCAGTGGCAGGAGGGTGAATCTCATGGTGGTTCTCCTTGAACGCCGCTCACTGACACGAACAATCACCCTCTCATGCTCGAAGCTCTGGACGCTACCCTCAACCGCACTCGCAACCACCTGCTTTCGCTGCGCAACAAAGCCGGACATTGGGAAGGGGAGTTGTCTAGCAGCGCCCTCTCCACGGCCACCGCCATCGTGGCTCTGCACAGCGTGGATCGGGTCAAACATGCGTCGTTCATCGAATCTGGCGCACGCTGGTTGGTGACGCACCAAAACAGCGATGGCGGCTGGGGCGACACGACCCTCAGCCAAAGCAATCTCTCCACGACCTTGTTGTGCTGGAGCGCGCTGCATCTGCTTCATCAACCCAACGCCCGCGCTGAAGCGTGGATCGCCAGCCAAGTGGGTTCTTTGGAACCGGCGGCCATCGCCCGCGCGGTGGTTTCGCGCTACGGCAAAGACAAGACTTTCTCGGTGCCCATCCTCATGCTCTGCGCCATCGGCGGCACGCTGGGAAAAGACGGCTGGAAACGCGTGTTACCACTGCCCTTCGAACTCGCTGCTCTGCCGCGAACTTGGTTTGGTGCTGTCGGCCTGCCCGTGGTCAGTTATGCCCTGCCCGCCCTCATCGCCATCGGACATGCGCGTTTCAAACTGGCCCCTCCGGCGTGGTGGAATCCTTTGGGGTGGCTTCGCGGGGCTCTTTGGAAACGCATCCGCCCCATGCTGAAGACGCTGCAACCCAGCAGCGGCGGTTATTTGGAAGCGACACCGCTCACGAGCTTCGTGACCATGGCTCTGGCCACCAACGGCGATCGTGAACATCCCTGCATCTCAGGAGCCGTCGAGTTTCTCCATCGTTCGATGCGTGAAGATGGCAGTTGGCCCATCGACACCAACCTCGCCACCTGGGGCACCACCCTGTCTCTCAAGGCCCTTCAAGGGGGTCTGCACACTCCTTCTGCGGAATCCCTGACCCCATGGCTCCTCAGCCAACAATACCAGCAAACCCACCCCTTTACCAATGCGGCACCCGGTGGCTGGGCCTGGACCGATCTGCCCGGCGGCGTGCCCGATGCCGATGACACGGCAGGGGCGCTGATTGCGCTGAGCTTTGACGCCGAGACCAAGCACCGCAGCGCAGCGGCCGCAGGGATCACTTGGCTGCTGGATCTGCAAAACCGCGACGGTGGCATGCCCACCTTTTGCCGAGGCTGGGGCACACTGCCCTTCGATCGCAGCACACCAGAACTCACGGCCCACGCCCTGCTCGCCTGGTGGTTGTGGGAACCCATCATGCCCGCAGCGCTGCGAGCACGCATCCACCAGGCCACCGCAGCGGCTTTGCAGTACCTGCGGAAAACCCAGCGTGCCGAGGGCTCATGGATTCCGCTTTGGTTTGGCAACGAACACACCGCCGATGAAGAGAACCCAGTGTATGGCACGGCACAGGTGGTAGCTTATTTGACCGGCTGTGAAGCCCTCGCAAATCAAGCCAAGGACCTCATCGAGCGAGGTGTCTCGTATCTCGAACGCACGCAAAAAGTGGAGGGCAGTTGGGGCGGAGATGCCACAGCTCCCGCGTCTATCGAAGAAACCGCTGTCGCCCTGCACGCCCTCTGCCAAACGAATGGCCCAGACCGTTCTGAACGGGTGCGACAAGCCTCCACCTGGCTCATCGCAGCCACTCAAAACGGCACACATTTC
>JAIXVB010000102.1 GCA_027483245.1 Verrucomicrobiaceae bacterium
CGCGGACTCGTCTTGGGGGCGACCAGGACAGCCTCCACCGGCTCCGCCTTGCGCAAAATCTCCGCCTGCCCCTTCAGCGCCTGAGTGTAAAATCCGACGGTCGAGCAGGAGGGCAGCGTCAGCAAGACGACCCAACACAGCCTCTGCGCCCAGCATCCAAACACGTCTATCCTGTTGCCTTTGTGCCTCATCACGACACGATGGAGAGAAACCCACGCCAAACCAACCACGAACTCACCCATGTCCTTCATCCACGACGATTTTTTGCTCTCCACCAACACGGCTCGTCGCCTTTATCACACCTTTGCGAAAGATGAGCCCATCCTGGATTACCACAATCATCTGCCGCCCAAGGACATCGCCGAGGATCGCCAATTCAGAAACCTGCACGAGATTTGGCTCGAGGGTGACCATTACAAATGGCGTGCCATGCGCTGCAATGGGATCGCCGAGGACCTCATCACCGGCAATGCCAGCCCCAAGGACAAATTTCTCGCCTGGGCCAAGACCGTGCCGCAAACCCTGCGCAACCCGCTCTACCACTGGACACATCTGGAACTGAAACGCTACTTCGGCATCGATGAACTGCTGAGCGAATCCACCGCAGAAGGCATCTGGGAACAAACCGAGGCCGCGCTGGCCAAACCAGAGATGAGCGCGCGCAACATCCTGAGGACCCAAAAAGTCCGCGCGCTTTGCACCACGGACGATCCGACCGATGACCTCTCCTGGCACAAAAAGTGTGCTGCAGATGGCTTCGAAGTGGGAGTCTATCCCACCTTCCGTCCTGACAAAGCCCTGGCCGTGCACCAGCTCGATGCCTGGAATGATTGGGTCACAAAACTCGGCCAAGTCACCAACATCGACATCCGCCAGTTCAACGACCTCCTGCAAGCGCTGGAAAAACGTCACACCTACTTCCACGAGATCGGCTGCCGTCTCAGTGATCATGGCCTCAATCGCTGTCATGCCACCTACACCAGCGATGCAGCCGTGCATCGCCTGTTCGAGCGTTATCGCAGCAATCGCACCTCCCGCCGAGTCTTTGAAGAGGACCGCGAATACCTGGCCAGTCACATCATGCAGCACATCGGTCGTTTGAATGCCAAACGTGGCTGGACCATGCAGCTGCATCTGGGACCGATCCGCAACAACAACACCCGCTTGGCCCAGAAAGTCGGAGCGGATGTCGGTTGTGACAGCATCGGGGATTGGTCTCAAGCAGAGCCCCTGAGCCGCTTCTTGGACACGCTCAACAGTGAAGACGCCCTGCCGAAGACCGTGCTCTACAATGTCAATCCCACCGCCAATTACGTCTTCGCCACCATGGCCGGAAATTTCTCCGATGGCGTCACGCCTGGCAAAGTGCAGTTTGGCTCGGGCTGGTGGTTCCTGGATCAAAAAGAAGGCATGGAGTGGCAAATCAATGCCCTCAGCAATCTCGGCCTGCTGAGCCGCTTCATTGGCATGCTGACAGACAGCCGCAGCTTCATGTCCTTCCCTCGCCACGAATACTTCCGTCGCACTCTCTGCAATCTGCTCGGGCAAGATGTAGAAGCAGGCCTCATCCCTGATGACGACACCCTCGTCGGCAGCATGGTCAAAAACATCTGCTACAGCAATGCCAAGGCCTACCTCGGCCTAGCCGTATCGTAAACCTCACCGATCACCTCAAAACTCACACCATCATGGGACTCTTCGACTCACTCGCCAAACAAGCCATGGGCAGCCTCCTCGGCGGCAACGACCCTTCCAGCATGCTCACCGGCCTGCTCAATCAAGCCGGAGGCATGAACGGCCTCAAAGACAAATTCCAGGAAGCCGGCATGGGAGACACCTTTGCCTCATGGGTCGGCATGGGTGAAAACCAAGCCGTGCAACCCAGCCAACTTCAAAACATCCTCGGTAGCGAAGCCATCCAGGATTTGGCCAGCAAGATCGGGCTCGATGTCCGCACCGTGTTGCCACTGCTCTCACAGTATCTGCCGATGATCATCGACAAACTTACGCCCAACGGCTCCATCGAAAACACTCACCCCAGCGCCGACCAGCTGCAAAACGTCCTGGCCAGTGTGATGAAAGGCGGCCTCGGCGGTCTCTTTGGTGGCGGCAAAGCCTGATCAAAGTCCCTTTGGGTTTCAACATTCAATCCCCCACTTTGGAAGTCTTCAGCTTCGGAGTGGGGGACTTTTTATCCATCAGGTCAAGGTTCCACGTTCGGACTACGCCCCAAAAGCATCCATTCACCAAACCCAAGACGTTCCCCCCACACATTCACATGCTTCGTCTCGCCCTCAAGATGCTCTTTGGAGACACTGGCAAATACCTCATGCTGGTCGCGGGGCTTGTCTTTGCCACCTTTCTCATGGCTCAACAGAGCGCCGTCTTCTGTGGGCTCATGAGCTGGACGACGGCCACGCTGAAGAACGTTCCTGCGCCAATCTGGGTGGTCGAGAGCAAGGTGGAGCAGGTGAATGAAACCAATCCTCTGCTCGACACTGACGTCGCTCGTGTCCGCAGCGTGGACAGCGTGGCCTGGGCAGCGCCCCTCTACTCTGGCATCCAGCGTGTCCGCCTGGAGAATGGCAATTTCAAAATCATCCAGCTCATCGGCATCGATGCCACCACCCTGGCAGGCGCACCGGTGAAGTTACTCAAAGGTCGGCTTGAAGATCTGCGCCTGCCCCACGCGGTGATCATCGACGACCTCGGCGTCAAACGTCTCGCCAAAGAGCGTGGTGGTGAAGTGAAGATCGGCGACACCTTTGAAATCAACGACCAAGAAGCGCGCGTCGTCGGCATCGCCGATACCATGCAGAGCTTCACCGGTGGCCCCTATGTGTGGACCACCTATGAACGTGCGCTGCAATACACTCCCGCTCAGCGCAAGATGCTCTCCGCTGTGATTGCAGCACCTCGCCCAGGCATCAGCGAGGCTGAATGTGTGGCCGACATTGAGCGCACAACCGGTCTGAAAGGTTACCTGAACAAAGGCTTCAGCTGGAATGACTTCACGGCTGAAAAACCACCCGCGATCCAGGACTTCAACACCACCACCGTCGCCTGGTATGTGAAAAACACCGGCATTCCCATCAGCTTCGGCATCACCGTCGTTGTAGGTTTCATCGTCGGCACCGCCATCTCTTGCCAGACCTTTTATAGCTTTGTGCTGGAGAACATGAAGCACCTCGGTGCCCTGAAAGCCATGGGGGCTTCGACCTGGACGCTCTGCCTCATGCTGCTCACTCAGGCTTTCACCGTGGGGTTGATTGGCTACGGCATCGGACTGTTTTTCACCGCAGGCTTTGCCAAAGGTGCGCTCGCCAATGAACAACCCCCTTTCTACATGCCAGAAGCCGTGCCACCCGCTGTGCTCGGTGTCATTCTTCTGATTTGCAGCCTCTCCGCACTGCTCGGCATTTGGCGCGTTTCTCGCTTGGAGCCTGCCATGGTCTTCCGTGGTTAAAATGTCGTCTCCTGAATGATCTCCCCTCCTCCACTTTCGCCCTCTCCAGCAGCCATTGTGCGCGGACTGAACAAATCGTTTGGCGACGGTGCCTCACGTCTGCATGTGCTAAAGGATGTGGATCTCGAAGTTCGGCGGGGCGACATCACCATGCTCATCGGCCCCTCAGGCTGTGGCAAAACCACCCTGATCAGCATCATTGCCGGAACCCTGAAACCTGACCCAGCCACCGTCCAACTAACCGTCTTTGATCAAGATCTCCAAAAACTCAGCACGGCCGCGATCACCCGCTTTCGGGCAACCAACATCGGCTTCATTTTCCAGGCCTTCAATCTCATCCCCACGCTGAACCTCGCTGAAAATGTCAGCGTCCCTCTGCTGATTCAGGGCGTCTCAGCCCGAGTCGCTGAAAAAAAAGCCCGCGAAGTCCTGGCCCAAGTCGGGCTCGGTGACCGCGCCAAGAGTCGGCCTAACCAACTCTCGGGCGGCCAGCAACAACGCGTCGCCATTGCACGTGCTCTGGTCCATGAACCGCGTCTCATCATCTGCGACGAACCCACCGCGGCTCTCGATGCCAAGAACGGCCAAGTCGTCATGGAACTCTTTGAAAGCGTCGCCCGCAGTCCCGATCGCGCGGTGCTCATCGTCACTCACGACAACCGCATCTTCCCTCACGCCAACCGCATCGCCAGCATGGACGATGGGCGCATCGTTGAGGTGCATGACATCGACTCCACGCATCCCCTGCCCGACAACCTCCGCCACGGTTTCCATCAATGAAATTTTTCCCACTCATCGTCCGCTACAGCACCATCGCCGTCGCCGTGCTCGGGGTCTTCAGCATGCTGCAGGTGCTCAATCAAATCCGCGCCCAAGAAACGGTGATTCCCCCACCGCCAGTGACCCCACCCGAAAAACCCGAAGGCACACGCCTTGCCGCCACGGGCATCATTGAAGCACGCGAAGAGAACGTCGCCATCGGCACCCCCGTCCCAGGCTTGATCACCAAGGTGCTGGCCAAAGTCTCCACCCAAGTCATCAAGGACCAACCCCTGCTCCAGCTCGATGATCGTGAGCTCCAAGCTCAACTCATCAGCGCTCAGGCCGACATTGCCGTCAAGCAGGCTCAGCTCGACATCACCCTCGCTCAACGACTCAAAGTTCAAGACAACCTCGACCGACTCAAATCCATCACCGACTCACGCGCCATCAGCCAAGATGATCTCCGCAATCGCACGAACGACTTCACCGTCGCTCAAGCCCAAGTGGCCTCTGCGGAAGCGCAACTCTCCGCCGCGCATGCCGAGGTGAAGCAGATTCAAATGCTGATTGAGCGCCTCACCATCCGAGCCCCCCGCCCCGGCACGATTCTCCAAGTCAACATCCGCGAGGGCGAATACGCTTCCTTCCAAAATCGCCAGCCCGCCATTATTTTGGGTGATCTCGACAAACTCCAGGTGCGTGCCGATGTCGATGAACAGAACGCCATGGAAGTCCGCGAAAAAGAAGACGCCATCGCCTATGTCAAAGGCGACTCCGTGACCGGTTACGCCCTCAAGTTCATTCGCATCGAACCCTTCGTCATTCCCAAACAATCCCTTACCGGAGCCAGCACAGAGCGCGTGGACACACGCGTGCTTCAGGTCATCTATGAACTGCCCGTGCCAAAGGGTAAGAAAGTCTATGTTGGTCAGCAAGTGGATGTCATGATCGGCCAGAAGGCCTCGACCAACGGAGCCAAATAAGCGCTCCAAACAGCCCGATCAATCCACCGAGATAACTCGCATTGTGGATGTATCCCACGCGAATAAACCTCAGCGTGTCCTGCACACGAAAGAGATCCAGGATTTCCTTCCAGCGGCTCACCCGTGGATCCTCCAGACTCACAGGAGAGCCGAACCAGGCGGCAACAGCGAATAAAAATGCCGTCGCAAGCATGATGAGCACCGCCTTTCCCGACTGACGCGCGGCCTTGCCCCATGGCAGATGCGGAATCGTCACACGTCCCATGAACCAACCGGCAAAAAAGCCAACCCACCAAGTCGCCAAGAAACCGATCTGAGCCACCAACACACGAGCCGGTCGCGTTTGATCCAAGTAATGGAACTGATCAAATTTGAAGTGGGTGAAATACTCTGGCCCCAAAATGAAGGTCACCTGATCATGGGCGATGCCATACAGCCCCGCTACCCCGGATCCAGCAAGACCGAAGAGCATCATGCCACCGAACTGACGCAGCGTGAACCGAGGATACAGGAGATTCATGCCACGGCGATCTTCAAGATGGGCTCTGCCTTCTACTTCTTCTTGGCCGCCGCTTTCCGAGTCTTTTTCGCCGCTTTTTTAGGAGCTGGAGTCATCTCGTCGAGTTCCTTTTGCAGCAACTGGGCACGGGCCTCGAGTTCAGCAATGCGCTGTTGTTTGGCCTCGCGAGCTTTCAAAATCCGCCGCAGTTTCGGCCAGTATTGCTCGTCCAAAATGTAGCCAATGCAGCGGGGTGATCCACAGCGACACGGATGATCTTCCCAAGTGTCCAGACCGAATCCATAGTTGAACGACAACTCTTCATTCGCCTGGATATCGCGCTTCGCATAGATCCAGATTTGGCCACGACTGATGAAGGCCTCACAATTCGGCTCACAGGAATGATTGATCAGCCGCGCGGTGTTAAAAGACTTACTGCCATCCAGGTCATGCTTTTTGTTCAGCGTGAAGATGTAAACCGCCGCTCCTCCGGTCTTCGCGGCTTTGGCTGCCAATTCATTGCCACGACGCTCGCTCTCCGCCTTCGTGATCTTTTCCCCCACATACTGAATGATGCGTGTCTCTTTGGGAATGTCACGACGGGCGAAGACACCGCGCTGATGGATGGAAGAATGGCGAACGATCCACCAGGGAGTGTCGGAAGAGTTAGGCATGAGATTGAATGAAGCGGATGTGATGCCGACTGGCCAATGAAAGTCAACACCTGGAACCGTTTCTCATTCAATCTCCCGCCTGCGTTGGCTTGAACCTAGGGGCAAGTCAGGAACATCCTTTCCTTATGCCTTCTCAAACACAGGTTTCCCATCTTTCATGACTGCGCTGATGTGATCCCCATCTTTGAAGCCACCTTCCAAAACCGCTAAACTGAGCGGATCGAGCAAGTGTTTTTGAATAGCACGCTTCAGAGGTCGCGCCCCGAAGACTGGATCAAAGCCAGCATCCGCCAGATAACGCGTGGTCTCATCCGTGACCGAGAGATGGATGTTTTGTTTGGCCAAGCGCGTGATCACCCGCTGAAGTTGAATCTTCACGATCTGATCCAATTGAGCGGCATCAAGTCGATCAAAGATGACGATTTCATCAATGCGATTGAGGAACTCCGGCCTGAAGAACTCCTTCAGACTTTCGCGCACCAAGGCATCGCGCTGCTCTGCGTTGGTCACATCTTGGATGGCGTTGCTACCGATGTTGCTGGTCATGATGATGACCGTGTTTTTGAAATCCACCGTCCGACCTTGGCCATCGGTGATGCGTCCGTCATCGAGCACTTGGAGTAATGTGTTGAAGACATCTGGATGAGCCTTTTCGACTTCATCGAACAGGATCACGCTGTAGGGCCGACGCCGCACGGCTTCGCTGAGTTGCCCCCCTTCTTCATAACCCACGTATCCTGGAGGCGCGCCGATCAAACGACTGACGCTGTGTTTCTCCATGTATTCACTCATGTCGATGCGCGTCATCGCACTGTCATCGTCAAAGAGAAACTCAGCCAGGGCTTTGCACAACTCCGTCTTCCCAACGCCGGTTGGACCCAGGAAGAGGAAACTGCCAATGGGCCGATTTTCATCTTGGATGCCCGCACGTGCCCGGCGCACCGCATTGCTCACAGCCACAATCGCATCTCGCTGACCGATGACACGTGCGCTGAGACGATCCTCCATTTTCACCAGCTTCGCCCGCTCGCCTTCTTGCAAGCGCGAGACTGGAATTCCAGTCCAGTTGGCCACCACTCGTGCGATGTCCTCTTCGGTGACTTCTTCGCGCAGCAGGGAAGGACGAACCTCCACGCTTGTCTTGCCGTCCTCACGACTCTGATGGCTCGCGCTGCTTTCGAGTTTCTTTTCCAACTCTGGAATGAGGCCATACTGGATCTCTCCAGCTCGACCAAAATCGCCACCGCGCTGCGCCTGTTCCAATTCCGTGCGCAAGCGATCAATCTCTTCCTTCACCTTGCGTCCAGCATCGACGGATTCCTTCTCTTTCAGCCACTGCGCCTTAAGGGCAGATGACTTCTCTTTCAGATCCGCGATTTCACGCTCCAGCTTCTCCAGGCGCACCTTGCTGGCGACATCCTTTTCTTTTTTCAAGGCCTGTCGCTCCATCTCACTCTGCATGACTTGACGTTCCAACACGTCAATCTCGGTGGGCATCGAGTCGAGTTCGATCTTGATGCGACTGGCCGCCTCATCGACCAAGTCGATGGCCTTGTCCGGCAAGAAGCGATCCGTGATGTAGCGATTGCTGAGCGTTGCCGCAGCGATGATGGCCCCATCTTGGATGCGAACACCGTGATGAACCTCATAACGCTCCTTCAAGCCTCGCAAGATCGCAATCGTGTCCTCAACACTGGGTTCCCCGACCTTCACCGGTTGGAAGCGACGCTCCAACGCGGGGTCTTTCTCGATGTGTTTGCGATACTCATCCAGGGTCGTTGCCCCGATGCAGCGCAGTTCTCCGCGTGCGAGTTGTGGTTTCAATAGGTTGCCCGCATCCATCGCACCCTCGCCCTTGCCTGCCCCCACGATGGTGTGCAGTTCATCAATGAAGAGAATGATCTCGCCATCGCTGGAAGTCACTTCTTTGAGGAAAGCTTTCAGACGCTCTTCAAATTCACCGCGAAACTTGGCACCCGCCATCATTCCTCCAAGGTCCATGCTGATGAGCTTCTTGCCCTTGAGTGAATCAGGCACGTCCCCTGCGACAATGCGGCGCGCAAGTCCTTCGGCAATTGCCGTCTTGCCCACGCCGGGTTCACCGATCAAAACAGGGTTGTTTTTGGTGCGCCGACTCAGCACCTGCATGACTCGCCGAATCTCTTCGTCACGCCCGATGACAGGGTCGATCTTACCCGCCTTGGCGCGGGCCGTGAGATCCGTGCCATACTTCTCCAGAGTCTGATATTTACCTTCAGGATCTTGATCCACCACACGTTGGCTTCCACGGACTGAGGTGAGTCCCTTGGAGACCGTATCGTAGGTTAGACCCACTTGCTTGAGCAAACCTGAAAGCTCCGTCTTGGTCTTGAACAGAGCGAGCAAGAGGTGCTCCACACTCAGGAAGTCATCCTTGAGTTTCTTCTGTTCATCCTCAGCCTTGGTCATGAGATCGCGCAGCTCATTCGAGAGATGCAGCCCACTTGTGCCGCCAGAGACCTTGGGCTGTCGGCTCAAAAGCTGAGTAATTTCCGACTTGAGCTGAGCAACGGCGCCTTCTTGCACAGAGGCTTTCTCAAAGAGCGGCGTGGCGATGCCACCTTCCTGATCCAAGAGGACCGTCAGGAGATGGGCGGGCTTCAATTCCTGATGACCGTAGCGTGTGGCAACGGACTGGGAGGCATTGAAAGCTTCTTGAAGTTTAACAGTGAATTTTTCGGGGCTCATGGTGGTTGGCGGGTTGGTTTGCCAGTCTTCTTTGCTGACACTGTGCCACGTTGGCAGAACAACGCATTACACCTTCTTTGAGAAGGTTCCGCGCGCATTGCCATTCTGGAGCAATACGGGCAAAACGCTCGTCTTTGGCACGATTGAGTCGCTCAACTGTGCCGGTTTGTCGCTATTGATTCGCCAGCTTTAGCAGCGTTTCCACATCGCCATACTTCACAGCTCCCGGGACGAAGTTGACGTCCCAAGGACTCTTCAAATTCGCGAACCGAAAGCCTTCAAGCTCCGCACGAACTTTGATCTTGGAATCCGACACCGCCGCAGTCACGAGAGCCAGAGCTGCGGCAGAATCCATGCCTCGAATCTCGATGTTTTTGACCGGGTAATTCGGCTGATTTTGCATCAGGGTGATCATCGTCAGCGTATCATGAACTCGACGTGCGAGCAGCGTTGGATTGTAACCGAAAGTGTAGCCGCTGAACTCACGAAACTCGTTCGGCTTGGCCTTTAAATTGTCTCCTGCCTTGGGTTGTTCGGTAGCGCCTGTGAGATACAAGGTGGGACAAGCAATGGCGATTCCCTGATCCAAAAGTTCACGAGCTTTGGGGGTCGGCACAGTCGTGTCAAAAATGGAGACACTGCCGACTAGGCTCAACCAAAGCACAGCCTCGCCCTTCCAGTTCTTGGGATATAAAAAGGTAGCAGGCACTTTTTCATCCGCCGTGATGTTTTGAGCCATCCCTTCAATGAGAAGGTAATCTCCACGATCCTCTTTGATCAGCACTTCATAACTCACTTCTGAGGCAGTCGGCTGCTGGCGTCCGACGATGATTTTCCAAGCCTGACGCGCCTGCTCTAGATGCGCTTCGGTCTTCTGCGCTTTTTCATCCTGCGCCGTGAACCAGGCACAAACCGCCTTTTCATGCGCGAGGCCGACTTTCTCCCCCGAGGGCTTTGGATGATCGGAAGTCCAGACGGTGAGATCGTCTTTGCTGGAGACCACAAATTCACGTTCATGGATCGGTTCGGTGAGGCCTAACTGAAAGTGCTCATTGAAAAACGCATACATGGCCAGTCGCGAAGGTAGATTGTAATTGTGTGGAAACTGCGTGGCGATGTGAGCACTGACCTTCCCAGGAACATCGAGTTTAGCGTAGAGGTCTTTCAACTCTGGCAGGCCTTTGTTTTCCACTTCCTTGGTCCAATCATCGGCCGCCGTGATGCCTAGCGGACGTGGTGCAGTGAGGGCTGCGATGTCCACATTCCCCTGCCCAATGCGCAAATAATGCGTATTTTCACAAGTGCAGCCCCCCTGCATGGCGGTGGAAACCATGACACATGGAAAAGCCGCTTTGATGCGAGCATCCAGACCGGTAAGCATCATCGTCTGCGTGCCGCCGCCACTGGCACCCGTGCAACCCATGCGTTCTGCGTCCACCCCCTCCACGGTGAGTAGAAAATCCAGCGCGCGCAGGCTATTCCAAGTGTGCAGACCAAAATAGGTCTGCAATCGCAGATCAGCCTGGACGCTCAAGAAACCCTCCGCTCCTGCACCATGCCGATGCTCTGGGAACTGCAAGCTATCGGCATAACCAATCATGTCGTAATGAAACACGGCACAGCCCATGCGCGCGAGTTGGACACAGCGCGCTTGAAGTGGGGAACGTGCACCGGATTCCAACTTCTCAGCCCCGGTTTCGATCTGCTGAAGCGTTGCCTTTGTGCCAGCCCCGAGATCCATGAAGCGCCCATCTGGCCAATGACCATGCGGGCAAAGGATGCCGGGCATTTTCGCGTTGGTCTTCTTGGGCAAATACAAATTCCCTGTGACGAAGTGCCCTGGCAGACTCTCGAAAATCACGCGATCGATCGTGTAGTCTTCTCGTTCCACACGACCATGCACTTTGGCCTGAAGCGGCGTCTTTTCAGGCATGGGAAAGAGCCCAGATCCCAAAGCCACCCGCTGCTCAATCTCGGCTTTTCGCGTTTCCCAGCCTTTCGCATCAGCCACAGGTGTGAAGGGAAAATAACCATTGAGATCACGCATCGGTCGTTCAGGCGACTGCGCCGTGGCGAAAGGAAGCGTCGTCAGAGAGAACAGAAAAATGAGGCGCGAGAACATAAGGGGTCAGCGAGGAAAAGAGTGTTATGACCAGACGTGTCTCGGCTGACAAGACTTTCCAGGCTTCTTAACGCGCACTCGCCAAACGTGCCTCCAACCATCGAGTCAGATCCCGCACCACTTCCTCACGCTGTTTATCATGCAGCAGCAGATGGTAACTGCGTGTGTACCAAAGAAGTTTTTTCTTGGGCGAACGCACTTCAGAGAACAAGGACTGCACCTGATCAGGTGAAGAAAGAATGTCATTGGGCGATGCCAGAAAAAGCACCGGCATGCGCAAACGATGCGCGGCATTGGGATTCTGATCCAACAACCGCCCCACCTCGCACAGCAGCCGCACCGTGAAGTGGCTGATGTGATGCTCGGTGGTCGCCATCTGGCCACCATGAGTGGTTTCACTGGTGACTTGGATTTGTGATTCATCGACCCCCGCCAACTCGCCTAACGAAAACCGTGTTCTCGGGGTTAATTTAGCCGCTGTATCGAGCAGCCAGCGTTGGAAACTGGACACGGTGACTTTTAAACCAGCCACGGGTGAGGCCAGGATGATACCATCGGGATCAAGTCGGTCATTGAGTCGATTCGCGGCTGTATGAAGGCAGATCAGGCTGCCAAGGCTCTCGCCATACCAGAAAACCGGTGTTTTCGGATGCTTGCGTTTCACCAGCCTGTGAAAGGTCTCCAGATCTCGCAACCACTCTGTGGCAGACTCGATGTCACCGCGTGATTCAAGAGAGGGGTCCTTTCCCTGACCGCGTAAATTGTAAGCATAGACCGTGTAACCCTGCTGCGGCATGCGCTCTCCCAACAACCAAAAATCCGAGGAGGCTCCACTCAGTCCATGAACGGCAATCACGATGCCTCGCTGGGGTTGCCCCGGTTTCACCGCCCACGTCTGCAGGGGCATGACTTTCCCATCATAGCTGACCCAATCCTCCGCACGTAGCACAGGTCGCGGAGTGGTGGGAGGGAGGCTCGTGCACGCACTGAGGCAAACCAGCAGCAAGACACTGAGGCAGCGGGCGAGTCGGATCATTTCTCAGTATTCCCCAGACCCAGGGTGAAAGACAAGGCTGCACTGATGAAGTCCGCTTGTGTTTGCACCCGGTCATCCAGACTGAACTCGGAAGGCGTCTCAAAGGTCAGCGTCAAAGGACACCCCAGATGATGCAACACCATCGCCTCAGGCAGCCCCACCATGTCGCGCGGAAGACGTCGCCGCCGGATCACTCCCTGACGCGCACGGCTGATGTCGATCTTACTGCGTGAATCAGGAGGGATAGCGTGCGTGCAATGTTGCAAAATCTGATAACTGATCGGCTCAGCGTAACGGCTGAGCTCATACACATAACAACCTTGTGCGTCATAGTCCTCATGCAAGCAGAGCGCGATCTTCAGATGCCTCCCTTGGGTCATGCGCCGCCAGGGACCACAGACCTCATCCTCCTCCAAATGAAACCGCCGATTGATGTCCTCTCCTCGATGATCCACTCTTGTGTTTGCGATCAAGCCGTGCGGATTCAGACAGGGACAGATCAAAATGGACTCCTTCCGCAACAACTCGATATGAGCCTGCGCCCACTTGAGCAATCCCCAGGCAGCCCCGGGTTCATCCCCATGCACACCAGAGGAAAGGTAAATCGCCTCCTGCTGAACACGTGATCCAGTGCTTTCCAGATACCACACCTTGTGCCCGCTGACCTCTGTCAGCACCAGCATCTTCAACCGGGCTTTTTGAGCCACTGCACGCCAACCGATGATGAGGGCACGGTAATCATGCGCGCGATGATGAGGCAGCAGAGACATAACATCATTTTTGAGCTGCCTGCCAGGCAGGCCAGCCACCCTTCAAAATGTAACAATCCTCAATGGGCACCCGCTGCGTCAGTTTTTCGCGCATCTCCCGGCTAGCCTCGCACTTCTCGCCGCCGCAGTAAATGATGACCGGTTTTGTGGCGGTCTGAAGCGTATCCAGGATGGCCAGCAATTGCTCATCGAAGCCTTGTTCGTTGAGCATCAAAGCCCCTGGAATGTGCGCTTGTTCATACTGATCCTTGGGCCTTGCATCCAACCAAATCACATCGCCCTGCCAGCGTTCCGCGATTTGTTTCAAACCGACCTCATCATCGCGCAGCGGCTCTTCGGTCAAGTAAAGGGCGGGTGCTCGTGGATGCGCCACGTAACTGGCCGCAGCTCCCAGGGCCGCAAGCAAGACCAGCAGCAGAGCTTGAACAAGGGTCTGCTTCATGGTTGGGTCGGTGCTTCAGGTTTCCGATACACCGAAAAGAAAGCGAGCTGACGCTGATACTTGGCGATCTTGCTATCGGTCTCAATCCTCAGCGCGCCCAACATAACCTCGTCGGTTGATTTTGGCTTCACCGTGACTTCATACTCCCGGCCAGGTTTTGTTTCCTTCCAGCTGAACTCCACATTCTCGCGAGTCGAGGTGATGTCTTTGATCTTCATGGGCTCAGTTCCGAGCATCGTCACCACGGTGGTCTTAGAATCCGTTGGATTGCCGATCCACCATTGCAAGGTTTTCGGCTCAATACGGATGACCTCTGGAACCTCCAATACAAAGGGCACGATCCACTCCGGCTGCGCTGGATCATCCGTCTGAATGTGCACGCTTTTCTCGTGCCGACCGATGAAGCTGGAGACTTTGAACTCCGCTTTGCCGGTGCCCTTTTCACCGGGCGCATAAACAGCCTTGTCCAATTCTGCGCTGAGACAACTGCAGGCGCTATCAATGGACAGCACCTTCACGGGCTTAGTGCCCTTGTTGTGGAAAACAAAGGTGGTCGAAATCGACTCATCCTCCGGTTTCGGTTTGAGTTCAATGATGGCCGTCTCCAACGCTAACTCTGCCAGAGCAGAGGAAGCGGAAAGTAGAACACAGACTAAAGGCAGGAGGCGTTTCATAGGAGGGTAATCAAGCTACGTCCTCCTCACGCGTCAACGGCGCTTCTTCTTGCGTCCCGTCAAGATCGCCCGGGCTTTATCTTCTTCATCCAGCACCGTGGTGTATTTATAATCGAAGCCTTCCAGCTTCCGACGCTCGATCTTTTGGCTGATCAGACGCTCAATGGAAGCCACGTTCATGACTTCATCGGCCGCAAACAGCGTGAAGGCGTCGCCTTCTTTCTGGGCACGTCCTGTGCGTCCGATGCGATGCACGTAGTCTTCGGAATTCTCTGGCACCATGTAGTTGATGACGTGAGTCACCCCGCTGATGTCCAAACCACGCGCTGCGAGATCGGTCGCCACGATGACTTCGAACTCACCGCTGCGGAAGCCTTTCAAAGCACGCTCACGCTCGCTCTGGCGAATGTCCGAGTGCATCACCGCCACCTTGTATTTGCCCTCTTGTTGGAGCGCCGAATACAGCTGGTCAGCCTGCACCTTCGTGCGGGTAAAGATCATCAAGCTTTCGAAGTGAGTCTTGGTCAGAATGGCCAGCAGCAATTCCTGACGTTGATCACTCGCCACCGGATACATGTAGTGACTAACGGTTTCAGCCGGAGAGAAACGAATGCCGATCTCAATGCTCGTCGGTTCTTTGAGGGCGAAATCGGCCAGGGTCTGAATCTGCGGCGGCATGGTCGCCGAGAAAAACAGCGTCTGCCGAGACTTCGGTGTGCGCTCGACGATGCGACGCACGTCCGGCAGGAAACCCATGTCCAGCATGCGATCCACTTCGTCGAGAATCAGAACCTGGAGATCATTCAGATCCGCCGTGCCATCCTGCATGAAATCAAGCAACCGTCCGGGGGTGGCGACCACGACATCGACGCCTTGCTGGAGCCCCTTGCGCTGTTTTTCATAGCCAACGCCGCCATGAACCAGCAACACGCGCAGACCGGTGTGCTTGCCATACTTTTCAAACTGCTCGACCACTTGCGCAGCCAGCTCACGAGTCGGCTCCAAAACAAGACAACGGAATTTTCCAGGAGGTCCCAGACGCGTCAAGGTTGGCAGGGCGAAAGCCGCTGTTTTACCGGTGCCAGTCTGTGAGGCACCCACCACGTCACGACCTTCAATGACCACGGGGATCGCACGTTCTTGAATCTGCGTCGGCTTGTCGTAGCCCGATTCACGGACCGCAGCCAGGACGGCATCACTCAAACCCAAGACTTGAAAAGCCTCAGGAAACGGACCTTCGGGCACAGGAGGCGGTGGCGGAGGAGCTTCCGCGGCGAAATTCTGTCTCGGTGCCCCTTTTTCTTCCATGCCTTCACGCTGCGGACCACGCTCACGGCGATCACCGCCACGGGCTGGGCGATCTCCACGGGCGGGACGCTCTTCGCGTGCAGGTCGGTCACCACGAGGTGGACGATTTTCGCGGGGAGGGCGTTCTTCACGCGCTGGACGATCACCGCGCGGTGGACGGTCTTCACGGGCTGGGCGATCACGACGTGGTCCGTCTCGTTCGCGACGGCGTTCTCCTGGACGATCCTCTTGAGCAGCACGTGTGTGGGGCTGAATCTTGGCGGGATGATGAGCTTCGCCTTGTTTCGAAGCAGAAGGGCCTGCTTTTTTCTCACCCAGTCCGATGACTTTTTTCAGACCCGCCTTCAAGCGGCCCAACAGGGAGGTTTTTTTCTTCGGCTCGGGATGTCTCGATTCAGTCACAGGAATGCTTGGGATAAATTGAAGGGCGTCTATCGGTCACGATCATGGACATTGCAAATGACGCTTCAGATTCGGCTGGAGTGGCTTTGTTGGTGACCACTTTTTTGGTGGAGCATAGCGGGTTCGAACCGCTGACCTCCTGCATGCCATGCAGGCGCTCTACCAACTGAGCTAATGCCCCGGAAATAAAAACCGGCTCCCCTGGTTTGGGGAGCCGGAGACTAGCGTTACCGCTACTTTTGACAAGCTGATTTTGTGATAAAATTCAAATCAGCCTGAGATGACTTATTTACCTTTGCCTTTGGCCTTTGGAGTGGCCTCAGGAGTTGCGGCAGCTGCCGCAGGTTTTTTCATCTCGTCGTAGATCTTCTTAGCTTCAGCGACTTGTTCGGCCTTGGCTTTGCCTTTGAGCTCATCGCGATATTTAACGGCAAGTTCAGCCTTGTTGGAGGCATCGACAGCGAGGTCCGCATAAGCAAGCGCTTTGGCGAGATCAGGCTCACCTTTGGTATTGCCGAGACCGCGCTCGAACAAGCTAGCCAGTCGCAGCATGGCGAGTGGAACGCCTTGAGCAGCAGCATTTTGATACTGTTGCACAGCGGCGATGGCAGCATCTTTGTTGTTGCCACCTGCACCACGCTCCAGGAGTTCACCCAGGGCGATTTGGCTCTGCGCGTAGTTCGCAGCAGCGGCGCGTTGCAGCCAGCCCATGCCAGCGACGACGTCCTGCTCCACACCGGAACCATTCAGGTAAAGACCAGCGAGGCGATGCTGAGCCTGGGGCAGACCAGAATTGGAAGCGCGGAGGAGGTATGTGAAAGCTTTTTCGAAATCCTTGTCCACCACGGTGCCGGTTTCATAATAGACACCGACATTGAAGAAGGCTTCGGCCGAACCATTTTGTGCAGCCAAGCGATAGAGGTCCAGAGCGCTCTTGGCGTTCTGTTGCACGATGATTTCAGCTTTGTCGCCTTCACCTTGAGTGAGACCAGCTTCGAAGTAGTTGCCGAGGCGGAACAGCGCTTGAGCGTCGTTGCTGTTGGCAGCCTTCGTGTAGTATTCCACGGCCTTTTTCAGGTCGCGAGTCTTACCACCGAGAGCGTTTTCATAGATGGCACCGAGCAAACGATTGGCAGCGGCAAAACCAGTGGCAGCGGCATCTTCAAACATCTTGATGGCTTCATCTGGATTCTTCTTCACCAGCTGAGGGCCGCCTTCTGGATCGCCGTCAAAGAGACGTGCAGCCAGAGTGCTCATGGCGACAGCGTTCTTCTGTTCGGTTGCCTTTTTGAGGTATTCCAGGGACTTCTCAGGGCTGGCCTTGATAGCAGTTCCTTCGATGCCTACGGAATACAGTTGGCTCAGGCCCAAAGTGGCTTCACCATCACCAGCAGCGCTGCCTTGTTCCAGCAATGCCTTGGCTTTTTCTGGGTTGCGCTCCACACCACCACCACCGGAGAGGTAGAGATTGGCGAGAAGACGACGGGCGACTTTGTTGTCTGCTTTCTCAGCTTCTTGGATGAGAGCGACGGCTTCCTTCACACGCTCTTGGTCCTGTGGGAAAGCTTGAAGCAGCACTTGAGCAAGCTCAGCTTTGGCCAAGATTTGACCTTGAGCAGCGGACTTGCGATACAGCTCGACGATTTCATTGACGTTGCTGTTGTTCAGCACGCCCCAATGAGCCAGAGCGTATTGGGCGTCTTTGTCGTTCTTTGTCAGAGCCAGATCGCGAACGACCGTGAGAGCTTCATTGAAAGACTTATTGATGTCCGGTCCTGTGCCTGGTTTTTCAGAAGCGCTCTTCTGATCAGCATCGAGCTTCTCAAGCGTTTTCAGGAGGTCCGGGCTGATGTTCGGCATGTCAGCGGTGTCAATACCGGCGACGGCGACGAGGGCAGCGAGTTTTACTTTAAGGGCGGTTAATAACATATGGGGTTGGTTGAGATAGACTCGATTCGACCCGCTTAAACGGGAAGCGCTCATTTTTTCCGAAAATTGCCTGATAAATCAAGACTTTACCGCACAGTTTGGAAAATTCTGCTCTCGCAGCTTTTAGAGCGCGATGACAGAAACCTTCAGCACTTGGCTTTCGCGCTGCAATTCTTCCAGGCCAAGAATGAGCGTCTTTCCGGCCTCTACCGCGATGAGGTCCACGCCTGATTGCGCGGCATTGCGGATGGTGTCAGGGCCGATCACGGGCACATCGAAACGCATGTCTTGGTTAGGCTTCGAAACCTTGACCATCGTGGCCCCGCCACGACCGAGTGAGCCACCACGCTTCACGGCTTCATTGGTTCCTTCAAAGGCTTCCACCGCCAGCACGGTACCATTCTTCACCACCACGGTTTGGCCGATGTCCAGCCGACTGCTTTCCTTGGCAATCGTGAAGCCATAGTCGGCATCTTCCCAGCGGCGTTTTTTGATCGCCGGCCCGCAGACATGACCGCGTGCTGGCATCAGGTCTTCCAGAAAAGTCGTGGCTGGAAGAAGGGTGATTCCATCCTTCGCCATCTCGTCTCCGATCGCCCCAAACAGGGTTTCGGCATTGCGTTGTTTCAGCCGCGCTAACATCAGCAGCGTGCGAATGTCAGGCCGCAGATCGAAGAGATTTTTCGGAGCAATCTGGCCGACCATCACGGTTTGTTTGATGCCCTGCTTTTTGAAATAGCTGATCATCTTGCCGAGTTGCCCGACACGAAACCATTCGATGGATTCCACGAGCTTTTCCAACTCAGGCTTGGTTTCATTCAAAAAAGCTGCGGCCACCAGACGCTTCACACCCGCCTTCCTCGCAGCGGCCACAAAGGTTTCGGGGTAGATGCCATTCCCTGCAATCAGGGCCATGCTGGAAAGGTCGAGACTCATGCGAGGGGATCAGCGGGCAGACATCAGATAACCAACAATCATCACCGCGAGCAAGATGGCGGCCACCCAGCGCCACAGCAACTCACGAGATTGACGCGCGCTGCGCTTCCCCTGCCCGAACTCTTCCGCGATGTACTCATCATAATCAAAGTCATCGTCCGGCAGATCGAGCCCATCATATACATCGGCATGGCCTTTCCAGCCCGACTTCGCACACGCGCCGCAGTCATTGCAGGCCACCGCACCACGCGGCACCCACTCACCACAGGCAGGGCATTGACCGGGCGGCTTGAAGGACATGAGATAGGTTAAGGCCCATCTGGTGGAGGCCTGCCACGTTGGGTCATCCAACGCGGCAGAGACCTCACCCGATGTTCATTAGAGCTTGGCGAGGCTGTCATCCAGCGCCGCAATAACCGCGCCGATGCTGGCTTCCGTTTCGTCACCCATGTTGGAGATGCGGAAGGTCTTGCCCTTCAGCTTCCCGTAACCACCGTCGATGATCAGGCTGTGATTCTTCTTCAACAGGCCGATGAAGGCAGCCACGTCGATGTTGCGGGTATTCGCCACGCAAGTCAGGGACTTCGAGCGATAACCTTCCGGAGCAAAGAAATCGAAACCGTTTTTGCGCACCCATTCGTGCACCATGTCATTGAGCTTGGCATGGCGGGCATAACGATTTTCCAGACCTTCGGCAAACATCGCTTTGAGCTGATGACGTAGGCCATAGATCAGGCTGATGCAGGGCGTGCTCGGCGTCATGCTCTTCTCGCCATTCGATTGGAACTCCAGGAAATCAAAGTAATAACCGCGGTCATCAATCGTCGCCGCACGTGCCATCGCAGCTTCAGAGGCCGTGAAGAGAGCCAGCCCTGGAGGCAGGGCGAAGGCCTTTTGACTGCCTGTCAGCAGCACATCGATTCCCAGTTCATCAAAGTTCACTGGCACAGTCGTGAAACCCGAGACGGAATCGGTGATGAACATCACGTCAGGATACTTCTTCTTCAGCGCGGCGATTTCCGCGATTGGGCTCAGCACTCCCGTCGAGGTTTCATTGTGAATGAAGGTCACGGCATCGAACTCACCCGTGGCCAAACGTTTGTCGATCTCTTCAGCCAAGATGGGTTGACCCCACTCGACTTGGTAGGCTTCGGCCTGCTTGCCACAGCGCTTGGAGACGTCCAACCACTTGTCAGAAAATGCGCCATTGCAGCAATTCAGGACTTTCTTTTTCACCAAATTGCGGATGGCCCCTTCCATCACGCCCCAGGCGGAGGAAGTGCTGAGAAAGACTTGCTGCTTCGTGCCGAAGAGGGTTTGCAGCATGGGTTGGATCTCCGCATACAGATCCTGAAAGCCCTTGCCCCGGTGCCCCATCATGGGTTGGGACATCGCCGCAAAAGTAGCGGGACTGACTTCGACGGGACCAGGAATGTAGAGTTTGACGTGAGTGCTCATGAAGGATGACCGGCGCACGGCCGGAAAAGGACGGCGATGTTAGAGCCGAAGTGCCTGCGTGCAACCTCAGAGATAAACGGCGGGTGGGGTGCCGATGGACTGAAAATCGGATCTTTGTAGAGAACTCGCGGGCTGATAAGACTTCCGAAAACTCCGATTGCGGAGACTGCAACACCCAAGATCGGAAGCAAAATGATTCCTTGGCGCAGAAACGCCGTTCAAGAACCCCAGCATCGGAAAAGAGCTTCAAGGGATCCTAAAACACTCCCTGGTTTTTGGAAAACCACTCCAGGTTCTGAAAAGACCTTCGAGGGTTTTCAGAAAACCTTGCTGGGTTCTGAAAAAACCTTCGGGGGTTTTCGGAAAAACTTGCTGGGTTCTGAAAAGACCTTCGAAGGTTTTCGGAAAAACTTGCTGGGTTCTGAAAAAAACTTCGAAGGTTCTCAGAAAACCTTGCTGGGTTCTGAAAAAAACTTCGAGGGTTTTCGGAAAAACTTGCTGGGTTCTGAAAAAACCTTCGAAGGTTCTCAGAAAAACTTGCTGGGTTCTGAAAAAAACTTCGAAGGTTTTCAGAAAACCTTGCTGGGTTCTGAAAAGACCTTCGAGGGTTTTCGGAAAACCTTGCTGGGTTTTGAAAAGACCTTCGAAGGTTTTCGGAAAAACTTGCTGGGTTTTGAAAAGACCTTCGAAGGTTTTCGGAAAAACTTGCTGGGTTTTGAGGCTTTTGGCCAGAAATCCGGCCTCAGGGGTCTTGTTGGACGGTTCCC
>JAIXVB010000754.1 GCA_027483245.1 Verrucomicrobiaceae bacterium
GATGGAATTGTGGACGGAGAGATGCTCGTTGAGTGAGAGTTGACGTGTCTCGATGTTCTCGCGGATGGAGATCAGTTGCTCATCTGCGCTGATCATTTCACGGCGCTGCTGTTCCAGGTGTTGCTGGCCTTGCTCGATCTGTTCTTCGTTTTGGCGAATGCGCCCCTGGAGCTCTTCGTTGCGCTCGTTGTTGAAGCCGATGCGGCCTTCGGCGCTCTGGACTTGGCTGCGCAGTTCTTGGGACTGTTGGCGCAGTTGATTGATTTGCGATTCGACGGAGTGATAAGCCTCGCGTGTTTCGGTGGCCTCCACCTCGGTGGTTTGCAGTTGGCTTTGCAGCTGCTCCAACTGTTCCGTCATCATGCGCACATGATTTTCGGACTCGGATTTTTCGGCGCTGTATTCGCTGTACTGTTTGTGGGCGAGGTGGGTGTCAAACATCCGCACGTCATCCAGCAGGGTCTGATAACGCCGTGCTTTGGCTGCCTGACGTTGCAGGGAGCCCATCTGGCGTTTCACTTCCGCGATGACATCCGCGACACGCAGCAGGTTGGCTTCGGTGTAATCAAGCTTGCGCAGCGCTTCCTTTTTCTGGCCTTTGAATTTGGTGATGCCGGCCGCTTCTTCGAAGACCATGCGGCGGTCTTCGGGTTTCGAACTCAGGAGCATGTCGATCTGGCCCTGTGCCATGATCGAGTAAGCCTGCCGACCAATCCCGGTGCCTGAAAACAGATCGTTGATGTCTTTGAGTCGGCAGACGGTGTTGTTGAGCCGATACTCGCTGCGGCCATCTCGAAACACACGGCGGCAGATGGCGACTTCATTGTATTCCACTCCCAGAGCCTTTTCACAGTCGGCCATGGTCAGCACGACTTCGGCGAGGCCCACCGGCTTGCGTTTGTCAGTGCCATTGAAGATAACGTCGGCCATTTCTTCACCGCGCAGGGCTTTGGCGGAGGTCTCGCCCAGCACCCAGCGGATGGCGTCCACGACGTTAGATTTTCCGCAACCATTGGGCCCGACGATGCCCGTGACGCCTTTGTGGAACTCAAAGTGGGTCTTGTCCGCAAAGGACTTGAAGCCGTGGAGGGTGAGACTTTTGAGATACATAGCGGCAGAAAGAGTGAACCTGAGAGGATGCCCGAGGAGGGAGATCTGGAGCAAGCGGGAAGGGGTTATTTTCCCACATCTTGTGTTTCATTAATGATTCTTAAACAAGATGTGGGAAAGTAGCTGTGCTTTAAACTGTGAATAAGGGGCGGCTCTGTGAACAAGGTGGAGACACCTGCTGCGAGGAGGTGGGCTCGTGAGCTTGCGCGGGGCGTAGGAGGGTGATACTCACAGCGCCCCATGGACTGGCCCCGCATCCGCACTGACTTCCCCATCCTGGACCAGCAGGTCCATGGACATCCATTGGTGTATTTTGACAATGCGGCGAGCAGCCAAAAGCCACGCTCGGTGATTGAGGCACTGGTTCACTACTATCAATGCGACAATGCCAATGTGCATCGTGGGCTTCATGAGCTGAGCATGAGAGCGACGGATGCTTTCGAAGCGGTGCGCGGCAAGGTAGCGAGGCTGATCGGCGCAGCGCGTGAAGAGGAGATTGTTTTCACGCGTGGGACCACGGAGTCGGTGAATCTGGTGGCCCAAATTTGGGCACAGCAGTTCTTGAAAGCCGGAGATGTCATTTTGCTCACTGGCATGGAGCATCACAGCAATCTGGTGCCCTGGCAGTTGGCGGCGAAGCGCAGTGGGGCGGTGCTCAAACACATCCCTGTCCTGGAGGATGGCACGCTGGATCTGAGCACGCTGGATAGCCTGATGACGGAGCAGGTGAAGGTCTTCTCCTGTGTGCACATTTCGAACTCGCTGGGCACGATGAATCCGGTGCGCGAGCTGTGTGCACGGGCGCGTGCGGTAGGGGCGATGACGCTGATCGATGGTGCGCAGGCGGTCGGACATGTGCCGGTCGATGTGCAGGCGATTGGCTGCGATTTTTATGCGTTCTCTGGCCATAAAATGTGCGCGCCGACGGGCATCGGGGCCTTGTATGGGCGCTACGCATTGCTGGAGTCCATGGATCCCTGGCATGGCGGCGGGGAGATGATCAATCGGGTGACACTGGAAACCAGTGACTACAAAGCTCCGCCAGCACGCTTTGAAGCGGGCACGCCTGACATTGCGGGGGTGATTGGTTTGGGCGCAGCGATTGATTATCTGAACAGCATCGGCATCGCGGCCATTGAGGCGCGTTGTGCGGAACTGACGAAGCTGGCCTACACGCGCATGTCGGAGCTGCCGGGCATTCGACTTTTAGGACCCGAGAGTCCACGCGGGGCGCTGGTGGCTTTTGCTCTGGAGTGCGCGCATCCCCATGACTTGGTGGAGTTTGCTAACACGCAGGGACTCGCCTTGCGGGGCGGGCATCACTGCACGCAGCCGCTTATGAAACGTTTCAAAGTGCCGGGCACCAGCCGTGCGAGCTTTTACTTTTACAACACCGAGGCTGAGGTGGAGCGGATGATGGACATCCTGCACCAAGCCGTGACCTTTTTCTCCTGATGGCCCTCTCTGACGAACTTCGCGATCTTTATCAGCAAGTGATCCTGGATCACTCGCGCAATCCACGCAATCACGGTGAACTCACGGGCGATTGCATCCATGTGCATGGCGACAATCCCACCTGTGGGGATGAGATCGACATGTGGGTGAAGTTTGGCCCTGAGGGGCAGGTGGAAGACATCAAATTCACCGGTCAAGGCTGCGCCATCAGTCAGGCCAGCGCCTCCATGATGACCGTGAAGGTCAAAGGTGAGGGCGGAGCCAAAGTGAAGACGATGCTGGAAGACTTCCGCCACATCGTGCTCGGCGATGCCCCGCTGCAGGACGAGGATGCATTGGGTGAGCTGATTCTTTTGGAAGGGGTGCAAAAATTCCCCCAACGTGTGAAGTGTGCCATGCTCGGCTGGCGTGCGTTGGAGCAGGCGATGGGAGAAGCCGCTCATGCCTGAGCTCCCTGAGGTCGAGACCACTCTGCGCGGTGTTTCCCCCTACATGGTTGGGCGCATCGTGCGTGAGGTCATTGTGCGTGACAAAAGGCTGCGCTGGCTAGTGCCAGACACCGTGCATGAGCTGGAGGGGCAGCGCATTTTAGCAGGCACACGTCGCGGGAAGTATCTGCTCTTCACCAGTGCCAAAGGCACCTTGCTGCTGCATCTCGGCATGTCTGGCAGTCTGCGGGTGACCGATCCTGCGACCCCCTGGCGGAAACATGATCATGTGGCTTTCACCATGGATCAGGGACAGCAGATTCGACTGCATGATCCCCGTCGTTTCGGGGCGGCCTTGTTCATTGAGGGCGCTGCGGAAACGCATCCTTTGTTAGCCGATCTGGGGCCGGAGCCCTTGTCGGATGACTTCACCGTCGAGTATTTGCAGACCAAGTGCCAAGACCGCGCGGCACCGATCAAGGCCGTGATCATGGACAGCCACACGGTCGTGGGGGTGGGCAATATCTATGCTTGTGAGGCGCTGTTCATGGCGGGGATCGCCCCACATCGAGCGGCGGGTCAGGTTAGCCGACCCCGACTGGCGAAGCTCGTCACGGCCATTCGTGAGGTGCTTGCTGCTTCGATTGAAATGGGCGGCACGACGCTTCGAGATTTCCTCAATGAGAAAGGCGAACCCGGTTATTTCAAACAAACCCTGCGCGTCTATGATCGTGAAGACCTGCCTTGCCCTGCCTGTGAGACGACCGTGAAGCGTCGTGTCATGAGCAATCGCTCCACTTTTTATTGCCCGCGCTGTCAGCGATGATTCGTCACCTCTATTTCCACATCCCGTTCTGCCATCGCGTCTGCCCGTATTGCAGTTTTTACAAGCACACGCCCGGGAAGACCCCCATGGATGAGTTTGTGGAGGCGCTGCTGCTGGAAACGAAGCGTCAGTCCCTAAAATACACGCTGCAACCGCACACGATCTTCTTTGGCGGTGGCACTCCCACGGCCCTGAGTGAGACCCACCTCACCCGTCTGCTCTCGGGTTTGAATGAGATTCTGGATCTCTCTCAGTTGCGTGAATACACCCTGGAGGCCAATCCGCGCACGGTGACGGAATCGAAAGCCGCCATGATGCGTGCCCATGGGGTCACGAGAGTCAGTTTGGGCATTCAGGCCTGGGATGAACCGACCCTGCGCACGCTCGGCCGCGATCATGCTCCGGCGGATGCGGAGGAGACCTATCACACGCTGCGTGCGGCTGGTTTTCCAAGCGTCAGTTTGGACCTCATGTTCTCCATTCCTGGCCAGAGTCTCGAAGCTTGGCGCGCCACGCTTGAGCACACGATCTCGCTGAAACCGGACCATCTCAGCGCCTACAACCTGAATTACGAAGAGGACACGGAGTTCTTCAATCGTCTGCGCCGGGGGCAATATCAGGTCGATGAAGGCCGCGATGCCGAGTTCTTCCATCTGGCGCTCGATCTCACCGCCGCGGCGGGATACGAGCACTATGAGATCAGCAATTACGCGCAGCCTGGGCACCGTTCCGCGCACAACGAGAGTTACTGGTTGGGAGAGGATTATTTGGGGCTCGGGCCTTCCGCTTACTCCACCGTTTTTCCCAAGCGCTGGCGCAACCTGGCCGATACGGACGCCTACCTGACCCGCATTCAGGCGGCGGAGGACGTTTCAGAACTGCCCGAAGAACTCACCGATTCCGATCGCCGCACGGAGCGTTTCGGCATCGAACTCCGCACCGCGCGTGGGTTGCCCGTGGATCTCATTTTGCCCGATCAAGTTCCCATGCTGCACACCCTTCAACGTGAGGGCCTGCTCACCGTGCAAAATGAGCGTGTCATCCTCACGCGTCTGGGGAAACCGTTGGTCGATCCCATCGCCGTTGCGCTCATGGGTTGAAGCTGGGGGCAAAAATCGTGGTCCCCAGGATTGGTTCTGGTCTTCACCCTGATTTGGCTTTTATGATGTCTGAATTGATGCGCGTTTTAATCTTTTCTTTGTGGTCCTCAGCCTTGTTGGCGGCAGGGCCCGTGCCGCCCGAGTTGCGCCAGGCCTTTCAACCGCCCGTGGAGTGGCTGGGAAAGCTGGGGCCTCATGAGTCGCCTCTTCGGCTGAAAGACGGCCAGGAAGTGCGCACGGCAGCGGATTGGAAACGGCGGCGGCAGGAGATTTTGGACGATTGGCA
>JAIXVB010000295.1 GCA_027483245.1 Verrucomicrobiaceae bacterium
GAAGAGGCAGGACAGCACCAGGAAGGTGTTTTTTGTGTCCCCTGAAACGGAGCTGATGCCGGGTATCGCGGTGGTGGGCAGCAGGCAGAGCAGCCAGGGCAGATCGTCCGATCCGAGCGTGCCGTAGCTGACGAGACCGAGCATGGCGCTGAGCAGATAAACGAGCAGCGTCATGCCAACGAACAGGCCGAGCATGTCTTGGGAGCGCCCTTTGCTAAACACACAGACCAGGGTGCCGACCATCCAGAGCGCGCAGGCACCGATGCCGCTGAGGGTGGCGTCTTCGAGTCCCTCGACCACCCCGATGCCGGCGATGACGCAGAGGCCCAGGATGAAAGACAGGGCGAATCCAGAGGCCCAGCCTGGGGCGAGGAGGGGAGTGAGGAGCGCGCCGAGGAGCCCTCGACGATAAAGGGGGACATAGACGCTGGGGATGCTGTTGAGAGGCTCGGTGAGGGCATCGATGCTGGCAATGCAGGCGACGAAAACTGCGGCGGCGAGGAAGACGACTTGTCCGCTGAAGATTCCGCTGAGGACCAGGGCCAGGAGGGTGATCGTGTGGATGGGGCGTTTGATCAGAGACAAACGCGAGGCAGCAGGGGCGATGCGGGTGGCGGCGATGCTGAGAAAGGCGAAGACGGCCCAAACGGCACCCGCGCAGATCAAAAGGAGCATCAGGTTACTCACGGTCGGGCCAGACACCGACATGCGGCTGGACCCACCAAACGACATGGCCATGAACAGGCCAAAGATGCCGAAAGTGCTGAAGAAAAGGGGCACGCCGATGACCAGGGAGCGCAACCAGGGTTGCTTCACGGCAGAGATGGCGACGATGGCAGCGGCGATGACGCTGCCGAGCAGCCACTTCAGCCCGAGGACAGTCAGGTCTGAGAAAAGGTCCGAGCCACCGAAGACGTATCGCGCGACGATGTAGGGCATGAGACTGACGGCGATGAGCAGGGTCTGCGCGGAGATGGAGGCCCATTTGCCAAAGACGATGCGACCGGCGGACAGGCGGGTGAGCACGAGCATGTCCAGGGTGTTCAGCCGGACTTCATCGGCCAGGGCAGAGAAACCACGCAGGGGCAGGAGGATGCACAGCGCCAGAGTGGCGAGACCGTCGAGCATCCAGCGGATCTCTTCGGCGTTGCTCGCGGAACCCGTCATCAGGGTGATGATGATGAGCAGCAGGTGGGTGCCCAGGAGCAGGGCCCCGAAGCCGCGCGCCCGCAGTCCCTGCCGCAGTTCCTTAACCACCATGGGGGAAAGACGATCCGAGAAATCATTGAGCGGCGTCAGCGTGGCGGCGGGATTCATGAGGGGCGGGAAGGTTTGACAAAAAGAGATCGGCCACGGGGGAGGCCAGTCATGCCCCCGTGACCGCGTGCGCTGCACCGCAGAGCGGGATCAGTTGCGATCAGCAGAAAACCGGCCTGCTCCGGTGAAAAGCAGGGTCAGGGAACCGGCGAGGTAGAGGAAAGCCAGTTCGCCTGGCTTGGCCCCGGTGAATTGGCCATTGTGAGCGATGAAAAACGCCACGCCCATGGTGATGGCCAGATTCAGCGCGGCAAAACGGGTGAAGAGACCGACGACGAGCAGTGCGGAGCAGACCACTTCAGCAAAAATGGCGAGGCCGAGGCTGATGTGGGAAGGGATGCCGAAGAGGGGCATGAACTTCGGGGCCAGGGTCTCGTAGTTTTGCAGCTTTGACCAGCCATGCAGGAGGAGCATGGGCAGACCGATGGAGAGGCGGAGGATGAGGAGGCCGAGATCTGGGGATTTCGGAAGGAAGGAAAGGCGGAGAAGGCTCAGCATAGGGAGCGAGCATGCGCCAGAGTCAAAGTGGGCGGCAAGGCAAAAGATGGATGATTTCCCCTTTTGAGCCGCGCGGGTTGTGACGTAGTAAGGCACGTGCCTGACCCCACTGAAGCTGCCACCCACGACCCTCTGAGCGGATACGATCGCGAAGTGGTGGATCGTGTCTGGTCGCTGGCGCAGGTGATCCCAGGGAATGATCCCGCGGTTTGGCGAAAGGACGAATTTGGGGCGTGGATTCACCGCCACGAGTATCGGCATCGCCACAGCGAGTTCGGCTGGGAGATCGCCGACTACGGGTATCAAAGACGCGCCAGCGGCATCGCCGCCCTGCGCCCGATGCAGTGGCAGAACCACGTGGACTTCCTGGTCGCAGGCCGAAATCAGGCGGTGATGAGCGCGGATGGCCTGAGAAACGCTCGGCGACTCGTTTGAAGGCGGAATGCGGAGTGTGGAATCCGGAATGAACGGAGAGAGGTGGAGTGATGGAGTGATGGAGTGGTGGAGTGGTGGAGGATTGTAGATGGCTGTACTTCGCACCCCGCCCACTGACCACTCCACCTCTCCGTTCCCCCTCTTGCGATTCCTGCATTTCTAAAGCACCATCCCAGTTCATGCCGACTCCCATCCTGCCGACCGATCTCCCGCCCCTCATGCATCAAGCTGTGGAGGAGGCTGTGCGGCTGCTGCGCGCAGGTGAGGTGGTGGCCCTGCCGACGGAGACGGTCTATGGATTGGCGGCGGATGCGCTGAACCCGGCGGCTGTGGCGAAGATTTTCGAAGCCAAGGAGCGCCCGACTTTTGACCCCCTGATTGTTCACTTGCCTGACAAGAAGCATTTGGACACGGTGGCTGAGGTGCCTGAGGACATCCAAAAGACCCTGAACAAGCTGACGGAGCGCTTTTGGCCCGGCCCGCTGACGATCGTGCTGCCCAAAAAAGCCTGCGTGCCGGATCTCGTCACCGCAGGTCTGCCGACGGTGGCTGTGCGCGTGAGCAATCACGGCATCTTCAAACGAGTCGTGCAGGAACTGGGAAAACCGATCGCTGCGCCGAGTGCCAACCGCTTTGGCTCGATCAGCCCGACCTCTGCCAATGCGGTGCTCGCCGAGCTGGATGGACGCATTCCCTTGATCGTCGATGGCGGGGCCTGCCTGCACGGTCTGGAGTCCACGATCATCAAGATCGAGCCCGGCACGCCCAAGGCGCTGATCACGATCCTGCGGCCTGGCCCGATCACGCTGGAGGACTTGAAGCTCTATGGCAAAGTCCAGCGGGTGACGCGCACAGTGGTGGATGAAGCCACGGAAGCCCCTGGCCAGCTCGCTTCTCACTACGCGCCGCGCACGCCTTTGCGCCTGCTGAGTCGGCCCTCGGATTTCATCCCTGAAGTGGGGAAACGCTACGCGCTGATGAGCTATCGCGGGGAGGAGAAGGACGGTTACCTGGACCTCGCGGAATGGGAGCAGGTGATGGTGCTCAGCCCCGGCAATGGCAAACTGCCGGAGGCGGCGGTGCGCTTCTTTTACGTCCTGCGTGAGCTGGATAAGCTGGGCGTGGACGAGATCGTGGCGGAGCCGATGCATGAGCACGGCATGGGCGCGGCGATGATGGACAAGCTGCGCCGTGCGAGCAAAAAATGGTAATCCTTTGAGCGCGTAAAAGCGGCGCAGGGCAGCATCACACTTGACGTGGCGGGGTCATAGGACATGTCTGCTACACCCCATGCCCACTCCGTTTGCCTCTCGTCACATTGGTCCCTCGGCTGCTGAAACGGCGGCCATGCTCAAAAGCCTCGGTTGCAAATCTCTGGATGATTTGGTGGATCAAGTGGTGCCTGAAGGCATCCGCCAGCGCGGTGCCCTGAATTTGCCGACCGCACTGAGTGAAGAAGACGCACTGCGGCGTCTGCGCCAGTTGATGGAGCGAAACAAGGTGGTGCGTTCCTTCATCGGCCTGGGTTATCACGACACTTTCACGCCGCCGGTCATCCAGCGAAACATCCTGGAGAATCCGGGATGGTACACGGCCTACACGCCGTATCAGCCCGAGATTAGCCAGGGCCGACTGGAGGCTCTGTTGAATTTTCAAACGATGATCACGGACCTCACAGGTCTGGATGTGGCCGGCGCGTCCTTGCTGGATGAGGGAACAGCCTGCGCCGAGGCCCTGACCCTAGCGGTGGCGCAAAAGAGCACGGCCGACCGCGTTTTTGTTTCCGATCAGTGTCATCCGCACAGCATCGAGGTGGTGCGCACGCGCATGGGGGCCCTTGGCGTGAAGGTGGAAGTGGGCGATGTCAGCCAGTGGAGCTCGAATGAAAGCAAGGGCCTGGCAGCGGTGCTGGTGCAGTATCCCGACACGCAAGGCGTGATCCATGACTTCGATGCGCTGGCCAAGGCTGTGCATGGCACCAACGCACTGTTCATTGTGGCGGCGGATCTGCTCGCCCTCAC
>JAIXVB010000747.1 GCA_027483245.1 Verrucomicrobiaceae bacterium
CACTGAAGGCCACCAGGATGACGCCGATCAGGGAGGTCCAGGTGTAAACGCTATTGCCAAACAAAGGCGATAGCAGACGCGCTGCGCTGATCTCGATGATCATCATGGCGGCCCCGGAATAGAAACAAGCCGCGCCAAGGTAGAGACGGCTGAGTCGAGGACTGACGGAGACTTCGACTTCGGGGGTAGCCGATGGGGTAAGGGGCTTTTTGGCCATGAGAAAAAGGGATTCGAGGTGCGAAGCAACGGAGAGGTGACTCGTCCGTGGAATTCACGGGTCGTTGTAAAACACAAGACTGGCGATTTTCCAGCCTGCGCTGGTTTTCATCAGCGTGAAGTAATCGGTGCCGGTGACGATGGTGGAACCTTTGGTCAGCTTCCATCGCACCTCAGCCTGCGCCACCCGTGCGTCACCGTGGATTTTCATGTCCGTGGGCACTTCGGTCATCGGCACCGGGGAGCGCTGGTGACCGAGCGACTGACCGTGGAGAAAATCCGTCAGGCCCTGCGAATCGGATTGGTCGCCGACTCCGACAAAGGTGATGCGCGCGGTGGGGTGAAAACAGGCACCGTAGCCGGTCATGTCCTGGGCGGACCAAGTGGAAAAGTAGCGCTGCAAGAAGCTCTCGATCGCGCTCTGTTCCGGGTGGGCTGCCTGACCACAGGCCGTGAGCCCGAGGCAGAGCAGGAGCATGAAGATGGCGCGCGTCATGGCGGTGATCAGTCCTCGATCTGTTCTTCCGGCACGTTCATCAGGGCGAGCAGGCGATTGAGATCCTCGACACCGTAATAGTCGATCTCGATCTGACCTTTTTTCTCACCGTGTTTCACGCTGATGTTGGTGGTCAGGTGATGCATGAGACGCTGCTCCACGGATTCGATGGCACGGCTGATCTCGTTGTCATCCAGGACCGGTTTCGGCGGTGGTGGATTGATGATGGAGTCAGCCAGCTTTTCTGCGGCACGCACGGTCAGTCCCTTGCGGATGACTTCTTCGGCGGCGCGCAATTGAGCATCAGCGTTTTTCAGGGTGAGCAGGACCTTAGCGTGACCCGTGCTCAGCTTGCCAGTGGAAAGAAAGGTCTGCACGGGATCGCACAGATCCAGAAGACGCATCGTGTTGGCGACGGTCGCGCGATTTTTGCCCACTCGTTGGGCGATGTCTTCTTGCCGCATCGAGAAGTCCTTGGCGAGGCGCTCATAAGCGCGGGCTTCTTCGATGGGGTTGAGGTCTTCACGCTGAAGGTTCTCGATCAGTGCCATCTCCAGCACGTCTTTGTCCGAGGCCTCGCGAACGATCACGGGCACTTCCTTCAGCCCCAGCTCACGGGAGGCACGGAAACGTCGCTCCCCAGCGATCAATTCCAGTTTGCCATTCACTCGGCGGACGATGAGCGGCTGGATGATGCCATGCTCACGAATCGAGTCCATCAGCTCAGACAGTTGAGCTTGAACGAACTCTTTGCGCGGCTGCAGCGGGCTGGGCACGATCTGCTCCAGGGACACACGATTCACGACATCTCCAGGGGCTGGCTGAGCCAGCGCCGGCGGACGTGCCACTCCTGATACGGCGGGTTGTGCCGAGATCAGTGCGCCGAGTCCTTTTCCAAGTGCAGGTTTTGCCATAAGTCGGCGAGGGTAGAGACACAGGCCATTATGGCAAATGAGTTTTGAGTCTTCGTGGGCGGAGTTTTATTTCTGAGGCAACTTTCTGGAATGCATAAAGTGCGCGATTCACCCAAACGGCGATGGAACTTTCCATGCCGTTGACGGTTTTGTTGCTTGCGCGTCGTGTTTCAGCGCCCCGGTGGCGGGCCGAACCCTGGAGGCGGGCCCATGCCAGGAGGCGGTGGCCCAAAGCCCGGTCCTCCGCGTCTGCCGCGCCGGGGTTCACCACCACCCATCCCGCCGCCGGGAGGGCCTCCGCCTCGTTTTTCGAAACTGCTATCGGGGGTGCCTTTCCACAGCCGCCCCATGTGCGGAAACTCGGCGGTGAGGTGGTAGTGGTAGATGCCCTCTGGGTGCTCGGGCGTGATGCCAAACCGACCATGGCATTCGTCGAGATCTCCCAGCCCAGGCACAAACTCATAGTCCTGAGTGAAGGTGCCATCATACTCGCCTCCAGGTCCGCGATTGCCTCCGGGGCGTTGACCTGTTTTCAGCCGGTAACTGCTGCGCATCTTCACCAGTGGGCTCGTCTCATCTTTGGGGTCGCGATGACCGTGACTGGCATAGATGGGGAAACCATCCGCAGCCCAGCCGAGCAGGAGCATTTTCGTTTCCGTATCACCGCCGAGCTTGTCGATCAGGCCTGTCGGCAGCCCGTGGTAATGATAGGCTCCATTCGGCTGCACATGCGCGTCGTGCTCATCCAGGCCCAGATTGATCCGACCACTCTTCGCCTCATAATTCCAGCCCGAGCTGGGGTCGCGATTCCAAAACTCAGCGGTTCCAGGCTCGAAAGGCACCCCATTGATCGCCACGCCAAAAAAAGCCCGACCTGAAGGCGTGGGCCGTGCCGCTGGACGAGGTTTCAGCGGCATTTTAAACTCATAACTCTGGGCAGACAGACTGTTCGGATTGCCCGCATTGGGAAACTGTCCCGGGGCATGATCGGGCAGGCCATTGGAGCGCACGATGCGTTGTCCACCCCGCTCGATGATCTCGACTTGCGGGGCAGGCAGTGGCTCCTGCGTGCGTTGGCGGCGGATGTCTTGACCGGGCAATAGCGCCGCAGTCGTGAGGGTGGCGAGAAGGCAGAGACGTTTCATAACAGCCCCACAAACGCACAGCTTTGCTCGCGGTAGTGTAGATTTACCTCGGCTTAACAAATCTCTCAGCACGCCCACTGCTTGCAGAAGCCAGCATCTTGACGCATGGAACCTCCTGTATGGCCAAAAAACCCGTTGTTCTGATTATCCGTGATGGCTGGGGCATCAACCCCGGCGGTAAAGACCAAGCTCAAGCCAATGGCGACGCCACCTTGCTGGCCAGCACGCCCTTCCATGATCACCTCTACGCCACTTATCCGCGCGGCACCGTCAGCGCCAGTGGTGAAGACGTCGGTTTGCCCGAAGGACAGATGGGCAACAGTGAAGTCGGCCACCTCAATCTTGGTGCAGGCCGCATCGTGTATCAGGACCTCACCCGCATCAACAAATCCATCCGCGATGGCGAACTGGCCCGCATGCCTGCACTTGTCGAGGCCTTTGCCAAAGCCAAGGGTAAGCGCCTGCACTTCCTCGGCCTGATCAGTGATGGCGGCGTGCATTCCCATCAAGATCACCTCACCGCGCTGTGCAATGCTGCCAAAGCGGCAGGCGTCGAGGACATCATGGTCCACGCCATCACCGATGGTCGTGATACCTCCCCCACTGGTGGTGCAGCCTACTTGGCCAAGCTGGAAGCCGATCTCGCCCCCAGCGGAGCCACCATCGCCACCGTCATCGGACGCTACTACGCCATGGACCGTGACAAGCGCTGGGAACGCAACAAACTCGCCTGGGATGCCATCGTGCTCGGCCGGGGTGAAGTCCGCACTGATCTCCCCAGCGAAGCCGTTCAAGCTGCCTATCCCAGCGATCCACGCGGGGATGAATTCATGCAGCCCATGATCTTCGCCAACGACAACCAACAGCGCATCCATGAAGGCGATGTCGTCCTTTGGTTCAACTTCCGCGCAGATCGCGCTCGCCAGCTCAGCGATGCCTTTTTGAAAGCCGATTTTGATGGCTTCGATCGTGAGTTCACGCCCAAGGTGGACTACTACACACTCACCGAATACGACGCCACCTACTACGACCTCGGCGTCAAAGTCGTCTTCGGACCTGAAAGCCTGCACAACAACCTGGGCCAGATCATCGCTGCCGCCGGACTCACGCAATTGCGCGCCGCGGAAACAGAGAAATACCCGCACGTCACCTTCTTCTTCAACAGCGGCATTGAGGAGCCCAATCCAGGCGAAGACCGTTACCTCGCCATCAGCCCCAAAGAAGTCCCCACTTACGATAAAAAACCGCAAATGAGCGCCCCGGATCTCACCTTTGAGGTTCGCCGCCGCCTGGACAAATACGATGCGGTCATTCTCAACTTCGCCAATCCTGACATGGTCGGCCATACCGGCATCGTGGAGGCCGGCGTTCATGCCTGTGAGACCATCGACTTTGGTCTTCAGCTTCTGGTCGAAAAAGTCCTCGAACTGGGCGGGAAACTCTTCATCACCGCCGATCACGGCAACTGCGAACAGATGCGCAATGCCGACGGCTCCCCCCACACCGCTCATACCACGAACCTCGTCCACGGCATCTACGTCGCTGCCGATGCCGATCAGTTCACCGTGCGTGATGGCCGCCTCGCCGACATCGCCCCGACCCTGCTCGACATGCTCGGCGTCGCCAAACCTGCCGAGATGACCGGAGAAACCCTGCTCGTGCGCAAATAGTCCCGATCATAGTCGGTCCTCGGTCCGAGTTTGAACATCCCCCAATCGCCGCCAACACCCCCGTTGGCGGCGATTTTTTGTGCACTTCCAAGCTCAGGAGGCTGGGGTCTTTCCAAAAACAGGGAGACTCCCCCGAATCGTTTTTGCAGCGGTTGCCTTCCGCAGGGTTCACATCCTGTCTTTTCAAGCGGGTTGGAGTCCGTTATGCTCGTATCTTGTTCACTGTGCAGTCCGTTTTCCCATTCGCTCTTCGTTCTCGCCTTCTGGCGGTGGTGGCTGGTTTATGCCTTGGCGGGGCTCTCGGATTGTCTGCTCAGGAGCCGGTGACGGCGTGGGCGGATCGGGAAACGCGTTTGGCCAATGAGTATCTGTCTTTGCTCGTCAGTCAGCCGGAGTACGGGCGTGTGCTGGACCTACTCTGGTCACTTTATGAGAAGCACGATGCCACGGCTCTGCTGCTGGAGAATGTGGCGACCCAGGTGCAGGCGAATCGGCATCCTACGCTTCTGCTCGTGCAGGGACATCTGCTGCGGCGCAGTGGGGATCTCAAACAGGCATCGAGTCTGTATGCGGAGGTGGTGAAGCTGGAGCCGGAGAATCGACTGGCGCTTCGTGCTCAGGCGGAGGTGGCGCGCGAGCTCTCCGATCTGCCCCTGGCGCAGACGTTGCTGAAAAAATTAGCCGACCTTTTGCCTGACTCGGACCCGCAAAAACCGCAGGCCTGGATCGAGCTGGGCACGGTGGCTCTGGCGGCGGGCAAGAATGAGGATGCGGCGCAGGCATGGGAGCGAGCGGCGGCGCTGAAGCCGGGTGATTTTGAGCTGGCTCGGCAGGTGGCGGAGTTGCTCCTGCGGGCAGGATTCCCTGATCGGGCGGGAACGTTTTACAGCACCTTGGCTGAGCAGACGGATCCGCAACGCAGGTTAGCGGCGCTGTTTGATCTGGCTCGGATTTTGGAACATGCGGATCAGTTTGCGAAGGCGGATGCGGCGTTGCTGAAAGGTTTAGCGCTGTTGGATTTTCGCGATGGTCGATACGCGGATTTTTTTCGTCGGCGGGTGCGTCTGCATGAGCGATTTGGCAATCTGGATGACTTGCAAAAGCAGTTGGAGAGAACGGCCAAGCAAGAGCCTGTTCAGGAACGTGCGCTGCGGGATCTGGCACGGTTTTTTGAGATCACGGTGGATCTGGATGCGCATCTCAGTGCGCTGCGGCAGTTGGTCAAAGTGGCCCCGAAGGTGGATGATTACCGCTGGGAACTGGTGCGGGCGCTTCTGGATCATGAGGGCGCGGCAGAGGCGGCGAAGCTGCTGGATGAGCGTTTGAAAGGGGATGCCAGTGACCTGCCCGCGATTGTCTTTCTGCGGTGTGAAGCTGATCTGCGTTTGGGCAACCAAGCGGCGGCGACGGCACGGTTGGAGAAGCTCATTTCGATCAAAGGTCTAACCACGGATGTGGAAAAGCAGGCGCTCGTCTTTGCCCAAACCCGTGCGCTCGACACGGTCATCGAACTCATCTTAAAGCTGCGCGTTCAACGCGATCCTGACAAGGGAGAGGGGGTCTTTGAATTGGCGGCCTTTTACCGAGCACGCAAGGACATGGCCGCGGCGGATGCCTTGCTCAGACAGTTCACTCAGGGCGCCGCGAATGAAGGCGAGCAGCAGCGTCGTCTGAATGATGCGGCTGCCTTTTTAGCCACGGGGCAGGACATCGACAGTGCGATCATGCTGGCGCGGGAAGCGGTAGCGAAACCGAATGCGGGGCGTGAGGAACTGCTGCGTCTGGCCGATCTTCTGATCGAGCATGAAGATCACGAGGAGGCTGTGGTGCTCTTGGACAAGGCTTGGAAGGCAAGCAATACGGATGAGGATCGCATGGATGTGGATGAGCGGTTGTTTTCGGTGCTTTTGGGAGATCAAAAACCCTCAGCGAAGACCGAGACTGGAACGGCGGGTGATTTTAAATTGCCCGATGCCTTCACGGGCAAAGGATTCGCCTCGGATACACCGACCTCGAATGTGAAAGAGCCTTTGCCAGAGTTGATCAGCGACCAGACGCGATTGCTGGTGGAGCGTGTGTTTTCACCGGATGCAACGGTCACCCCGGAGATGGCAAAGTCAGGTGAACCGACCTTTGACGACTTGCCCGAACGGCTGGCAAAACTCACCCAGGCGGAAGTCAGCGCTTCTGAACACACGCTCTTTCGCGCGGCTTGGTGGGCGGTGCGCACGGAGATGCCGGACTTGGCTTACCCGCTGTTTCTGCGACTGCAAACACTGGCGGCCCTGTCGAAATCGGAGCTGCCTCTGGAGCGTGAAAAATTGCTGCTGGATCTGGCCCTGAGTGATGACAACAAAGCCCTGAGCGCGCGCCTGCTGCGTCGTCTCATGCAGAGAGATGTGTCGAACCGAGTGCGCTACACCCTGCGGCTGAGTGAGCTGTTGATGCAGATGGAGCAAGAGGCCACAACGACTCTGGGCGTGCAGCTCAACAGCCAGCGTGCGGGTTTGCGTCTGGAAAAGCCGCTGCCTCCCCCCGCGATGGCTGCCACGGCGTTGCTCGAAAAAGCCTATCGAGAGATGCCCGAGTCGGATCAACTGCTCTCGGCACTCAGTCAATGTTACACGCTGCAACGGCGCTCAGAGGAGGCTTTGAAACTCTGGAAGGATGCCGTCAAACGCGCCACCGGGAGCGCCGCGGTGCCGCTGATGGAGCGCTATGCCGAACTGCTGCTGGAACAGCAAAAACTGCCCGAGTATGTGGAGGTGCAGGTGGCCATGGTGGAAAAGGAATCCGATGTGAAACGTCGTCGCGATGTCTTCAAACGTTTCCTGGATCGCCTGCTCTGGACGGAGCAGGGGGGAGAGCTGGCGGAGGATGCTTTGAAGCTGCGTCTGGACTTGGTGGAAAAGGCGCTGACAGAGCAAATGCGGCGATACCCTTTTGACGGTTTTTACCATGAGGCTCTGGCCTGGGTGTATGAGCGCAAGGGCGATGCAAACAAGGCCTTCATTGCCATGAAGCAGGCGTATTACACGGCTCCTGAGACACCTTTCTCAATGGATCAACTGCGCGATGCGGCCCTGCGTGTGTCAGATCTGAAGTCGGCCATTTATTTCCAAAAACAGATCGCCGCCAGAGCCCCACCCAAGGACATTGCGCCAGAGTCTCGTCGGCTCGTGGAGCTGTTGGAACAGACCTTTCAGATCGCCGAAGCAGATCGGGTCCGGCGGCGGCTGGAAAGTCGGTTTTCTCAAGATGCAGCCTCGCTGGAAGATCTGGCGGGGCACTATCAATCGACGGGTCAGGATGAAGCCGAAAGGCGTGTCTATGAACAAATCGCTCGTGTGCGTCCCTGGGATGCGCGGTCACTACTGCGCATCGCCTTGAAATGTTTGCGGTTAGCCGATGATGCGGCGGCAGAGAAACATTTGCGTGAGATTTTGGCCAAGACCACAAAGCAGGCTTTCAATGCCAAGGTGGTCGGTCCAGAGCGCTTGCCCTTGCCCCTGGCTGATGCGCGCAAGTCGGGACCGCCTGCGCCCGTGACGGAGATCACCAGTCTGATCGACATGACGGCGGGTCTGGAGCGCACGGAGCAGGATCGACTGCGGGCGCTGCTGAATTTTCCACGCGCTGAATTCACGGAATTGCCGGAACCGGTGGAGATGGTGAGATTGCGGGCGATCGAGGAACTGGCGCGACTGATGAAGAAACGTGGAGCGGGCTCAGATTGGCTCACGGTGGCGGGCATTCATCGCCCCATCGAACAAGCCTGGGCGCTTTATTACAGCGGAGCGGGACCTGAGTTTCGAGTCGTGTTGCGTTCACTGATCGGATCGGCATCGAACCTGGAATCGCAGTTTTGTCTGCTGTGGCTGACCTTGCGTTCTCAGGGCATGGAAGAAGGGGTCGAGTGGGCGATTCAGACAGGGTTGGACACTCGAGTTCAGGAGGAGCGAAAGCGCCTGCTTTTGGCGGTGGTGTCGATGTTGGCAGATTTGGATACATTTCGTTATGCCAAAGGTCAGTTGGCGGCGCTCGGCGCGGCGCGCACGCTGAAAAATGCCTCCGTTTTGGAGATCACGCGAAGTCTCCAGGATCAGCAGCGCTACAACGAAGCGCTGGAATTGGGCGAGGGCTTGCGTCGTGGTTCCACGGCTCTCGCGGATGATTATGCCTTCTTCCTGGCGCGCATTGCCGAGTCGGCGGAACGTTGGGATTTGGCGCGTTTTTATTTGGGAAAGGTGGTGCGGGGGCCTGTGTTGCCTGGCCGCTACCAGGGCACCTATGATCCGTATTTGTTCAGCCTCAGCACCGCACACCGGCTGGCCACCTCCGATCAGGAGCGCGA
Source organism: Verrucomicrobiaceae bacterium (assembly GCA_027483245.1). Taxonomy (GTDB): domain Bacteria; phylum Verrucomicrobiota; class Verrucomicrobiia; order Verrucomicrobiales; family Verrucomicrobiaceae; genus Prosthecobacter. The sequence goes on from JAIXVB010000747.1 coordinate 8,796, forward strand.
GGAGACCTTGCGTGCGGCCTGGCAGCAGCTCCAGCGGGTGCCGGACTCGGGCATGACTCGGTTGCGGAAATCGGCGGTGGCGGGGCTGGCGGGTGCGCAGGACACCGCAGCGGCGGAGTTGCAGGGTTTCATCACGCGGGATTTCATTTCAGCGCGTCCGGTGTCGCAAATACAGGGTGCGCTGATGCCTCAGGGCTCCACACGCCAGGAGGAGCCGATGCATTTGCAAAGTCTGTGGGAGGAGACGCGGGAGATTCAGGCGATTTTTGTGCAGCAGGGTTTGGGACCCGTCGTGGAATCGGTGAATGAAGGTCTGACTCAGCAATGGGGTGGGACAGGGCTGAGCTCACGCGCCGGTCTGGAATTTGGGGAGTGGAAGTTGGGTCATCTGATGCGTGAATTGCGGTCGATGGATTACCCGTCACGTTTGCGGCGGATTCGCGAGCATTTGGCCACGGTGGACATGCGCTTGGAGATCTCGGTGGACACGATCAGCGAGTTGGGAGGACGATTGGAATCGATCGGGATGCACCGTGAGGCGATCCAAGTGTATGATCTGCTGCCCGGGCGTGCGCCTGCCAATCCTGAGTATGCCACGCTGCTGATTCGGGCCAGTGAACAGGCATTGGAAACGAAGATGGGCCTGAAGTTCACGCTGCAACTGCTGCTGGCGGAACCGCCGATGAAACCACCGCAACCCGGCAATGAAGTGCTGCGGGACAAGCATGCGCATTTCCTGGCACTCGACTTCGATGTGGCTGAACTGCATCGGCGCGGGTTCTTGCCCGAGATCACGCCAATGTTGCAGGGGCGTATCCCGCCTGAAGTGCCGTATTTGCGCGAACTGGCGCTGTTGCATGAACGCTTCGGCCAGTCTGAACTCGCTCTCGCGGCCTGGGAGCGAATGCATGAAGCCTTTGTCAAAAATTCAGAAGCGGGGCTGCTGCCGGATTCAGAGGGCTGTCTTCATCGAGGGAAATTGCTGCGCAAGATGGGTCGGACCGAGGCGGCACTGCAGGCTCTGCGGGATGTGTCACTGACGGAACAGGCTGCTTTGTTCGCTCGAGATGCGCTGAAGCTGCGCGCTGAATTGCTGGCTGAGACCGCGGGCTGGGAAGAGTTTCGTCAGCTGATGGCGGCAGCGGTGGAGCGGAAATCGCTGGATGCTATTGCGCATCTCACAGAACTGCTGCGGAAGCACGAACGCAGCACGGAGGCGCTGAATTTCCTGACGCAGGCTGAGCGCAGTTTGAAGGATGAGCCGGACCGTTTTCGCCTGCGCCTCGAACTGCTGAGGTTACTGGCGCATGATCCTGCCTGGACACCTGAACGGGGGCGTGGCCAGGTCGCGGCGTTGTTCCGTGTGCGCAATCGGGATCGAGACACACTTCGGCTGATGATGGACTGGATGCACACGCAGGCCAAGGGCACGAATCGTGAGGCCTGGATTCAGCTCCTGCGCAGTGAGGCCCGGGCAGGCACGGATCGCAGTCTGGCGGCGCTGGCGCTCACGGCCTTCGCGGCGGATCTGCCTGAGTCAGGGGCGGATGACATCGCTCAAGGCTGGGCTTCGGCGACGGAGGGAGATCGTCTGTGCGTTGAGTTGGGTGCGGAGACATTGTTGGCTCAAAAACGCCCGCACTGGGCTTGGCGGGCCTGTTTGGTCATTCAGGATCTGCCCTCGCTTCGATTGGAGAGTCGCCGCCTGCCCCTGATGCTCCGTGTGGCTCATGCTTTGGAGGATCGTGCGCTGATCAGTGAGCTTTTCTCAGAGGTCATCCGCATGCCTTTCCCGGGCGGAAACCAGCCCGTGACCTGGGCTCAGACTTTTGTGGAGATCGGTGAAACGGGGCTGGCACGTGAGCTTTTTGAGGCCGGTCTGGAGAAGCTGGAGGCCACTCAGTCTTCCCAGCCTGAGTTAAGCGCGGCTTGGGTTCGGTTCTTGATCCAGCAGGGACAGCTCGAGGCGGCAGAGACTTACCTTTTGAAAAATGGCTGGTCGCTCGTGCAGGAGAACGCGAAATTGATTTTTGAGCTTTACCAAGCCTGGGGGAAGCTGCCTACAATCGAGCTCGAACTGCCGAAGCATCATTTGGCGGGAGGGATTGAGAAGGAAGTTCTCTTCCTCACCCGTCAGGCGCTCGGTCAGCCCATGCCCACTTCCACTCCACCATGATCGCCCGACTCAGCCTCTTGTTCGCCGTCAGTTTGCTCATGGCTTGTTCTTCGCAGAAAGAGCAAAAAACACCTCCCTTGATGTCTCAGCGCATCTCGAATTCGATGAAGCGCATGCAGGATCCGAATGACCGCAGTGTCTATGACAAGGCCATGCAGTCCACCATCACCCAAGGCAAAGACACGGGCGGTTGGTTAGGGCGGCAAAAGTATGGCGCGAAGTCGTTCACCGGCTCCAAAAACTACACGAATACGCCGAAGGTGAAGACGCCGGAGTTCAGTGG
>JAIXVB010000106.1 GCA_027483245.1 Verrucomicrobiaceae bacterium
CATTTCATCGGGCCGTTGTGACGGGCGATGTGCAGCTCGACAAATTCATGGTCTGTGTGCGTGCCTGCGGGCAGTTGCGCCGCCAGTTCAGTGCTGGTGATCGTCAGGCCCACTTCCTCACGCGTCTCACGGATGGCACAGTCGGCATAGCTTTCGCCGACATCGAGGTGCCCGGCAGCGCTGCTGTCCCACTTCAAAGGCGATACGTCTTTTAAATGCGAGCGCTTCTGGAGGTAGATGTCGCCGCGGCTATTGATCACAAACACATGCACCGCACGGTGCAGCAGACCACGCGCGTGGACTTCACCTCGGGTGAGCTGGCCCGTGACTTCATTGCGCTCGTTGACCACGTCGAAGAGCTCGCTGGCTTTTTGACCTGCATCGGCGCTGGTGCGCTGCTCATACCAGCGGGAGAGATTCACCCATTGAAGCACGGAGAGCTCTTCCGCGCGCAGGGTGACAGGCATTTGCAAATGTTCGGCCAGGGCCTCCCAGCCGCCATTGGGAGCTTCAGGCAGGAGTTTTTTCATCTGCTTGCGACGCTGGCTGAACCCCATGCGCACGAGTTTTTCAAACATCTTGCGATCGCAGACGGGCAGGCTGGCAGGATCACGCGGCATGAAGCGCACGATGCCACTGTCCACCCTTGGCCTTGGCTGAAAGGCTTCTGGCGGAATGACGCGCAGCATCTCCACATCCCAGTCACGCTGAATGAGCACGGAGAGGCCCCCATAGCCGTCTTGGCCGACTTTGGCCGCGAGGCGATCGCAGACTTCTTTTTGCAACATGAACACGGCGCGAGTCACCGGGGTGGGAGGTGTGAGCATGTGCTTCAAAATCTCACCTCCGACCGAATAGGGCAGATTTCCCACGACTCGGACATCGCCGTGGTGATACCACTGGCGCGTGTCCACCTGGGTGGCATCGCCGTGCATCACTTGGATGCCCGCCTGACCCGCAAAGCGCTCCTCGAGCTTGGGAGCGAGGTTGTTGTCCTTTTCAATGAGCAGCAGTTGCTGTGGGCGACCGATGAGATGTTTGGTCATGGCACCGAGCCCCGGGCCGGGTTCGACGACAAAGGGGGCACCGTCTGGCTCGATCTGATCCGCGATCCACAGGGCGACGGATTCATCAACGAGGAAGTTTTGACCCAAGCTTTTGCGCGGAGCGACTTCTTGGCCGCCGATGATGCGTGTGCGTTTGTGTCCTGGGCTGATGGGTTTCATGCCTCTGACATGGCATGGCAGGCAGGGGTGGCAAGGGGAAAGACATGCGGAGAGGAATGTCGTGGAGGCTTGACGCCTTGGCTGCGCTTGGCACGTAAGACATCACTCATGAAGATCACTCGTTACACTAACCCGACTTGGCCTGAGACTGCGGCTGCCCTAAACCGACGCGCGGAGGCCAGTGATGCGGTGCAAACCGTGGTAGCTGAGGTGATCAAGGCCGTCCGTGAGCGTGGTGATGCGGCTTTGGTCGATCTCACCCTGCGCTTTGACGGTGCCCAGCTCACCCCCCAGACCCTGCGGTTGCCTGCGGAAACGCTCGATGCGGCCTGGGATTCTGCATCGACCGAACTGAAGAGCGCGCTGGAGGCTTCTCACCGGAACGTCTTCGACTTTGCCCAAAAGAGCCTGCGCCAAAACTGGTCGGGCAAGAATGAACAGGGCGCTGAGGTGGGTGAAGTTTATCATCCCTTTGAGCGAGTGGGCTGCTACGTCCCAGGCGGCTCGGCCCCGCTGGTCTCCACGGCGCTGATGACCGTGACTCTGGCAGCGGCGGCGGGGGTGCCTGAAATCGTGGTCTGTACGCCTTGTGGCCGTGATGGCACGGTGAATCCAGGTCTGCTGGCAGCTCTCAAGCTGGCCGGAGCGACGGAGGTTTATCAAATCGGCGGCGCTCAGGCCATCGCGGCCATGGCCTATGGCACGGAGTCGATTCAGCCTGTGGCAAAGATCTTTGGCCCCGGCAATAGTTACGTCGTCGAGGCCAAACGCCAGGCCTTTGGAGTTGTCTCCATCGATCTGCTTCCTGGGCCAAGTGAGGTGCTGATTCTGGCGGATCGTTCGGGCAATCCCGCCTTCATCGCTGCCGATATCCTGGCTCAGGCGGAGCATGGCAAGGACAGCCAAGCGGGGTTCATCACCGATGACGCTGCGCTTTTGGAAGCGGTGGTCGTTGAGGTCGAGCGCCAGTGCCAGAGCCTGAGTCGGCAGGCTCAGTTGCGCCCTGTTTTAGAAAAAGGTGTCTTCTTGCTGTTGGCACCCACTTTGGAAGAAGGTGCTCGTTTGGTGAATGCCTATGCGCCGGAACATCTCAGCCTAATCACCGAGCGTGAGGCCGAGATCCTGCCTCTCATCCGCACGGCTGGGGCTATTTTCATCGGCAATCACTCACCGGTCGCTGTGGGGGATTTCCTGGCCGGACCGAGTCACACGTTGCCCACGGGCGGGGCCGGGAAGTCCTTCCCGGGGCTGACGGTGGACATGTTCCAGCGTCGCACCAGCATCATCCGCCTAGATGCCGAGAGCTGTGCACGCTCCGAGCCGGTGGTGCGCGCCTTTGCGGCGGTCGAGGGTCTGGATGCTCACGGCGAGTCGGTGGCCATCCGCAGTCGCGGGAACTGAGCCTATTTGAATATGACTTCACTGCTCACCGTCGCCTCTCGGTCGTCGGTGACGGTGAAGAACCAGGTGTTGGCCTCGGCGGGTGGGCTTGGGGCTTTGGCGAGGTTGTCCTGGATCGTGGCCGGCACGGTCTGCCAAGTCCGTTTGGACCGGGGACCACTGTCGGTGGTGTAATGCAGCGCCGCCGATTTCAGCGGGTGTGAGGTGATGCTTGAGACATGGGCTTCAGCGCCCTCGATCACCGGTTTAGCAGGCACCGGTAGGGGGCTTCCATCCCGACAATAATCGTCGATGAAAAGGCCGATTTCCTTGGGAGCCCAGCCTGGAGGGTGCCCGTGGGGCATGTTCACGGTGACCCGCATTTGTTTGTGACCAGGAACGACCTGGTAGCTCTTCATGTAGCTATCGAGGGGGTAATGGATGTCGTTGGTGCCATTGACAAACAGCATGGGCACTCGGCAGCGGATGAGCAGGCTGGAGGGGTCGTATTCCTTGACCCAGAGCGCGCGGCGATCTCCCAGTTTGTCGATGGCGGCCTTTTGAACAGACTCACCTTCGTGTAGAAATCCACAGCCATAAACTGGCACGGCGGCCTTGAATCGGTCATCCAGCGAAGCCACGAGGCAGGTCGTGTATCCGCCCCAACTGATGCCCGTGACGGCGGTGCGCTCGGCATCCACCTCCGGAAAGCTGCGCAGGAGGGAATGCGCCCGGATAACACTGGCGGCGGCGTGATAGGGCCAGTCATCGCTGACGTCTCCGCCAATGCTGTCAAACTTCTCCCCGTGACCATGATTGGGACCGCCCTTGGCGAGGCGGGTGCGCAGTTTCGAATCCGATTGATGGCCGGTCGGGGCACCGGTTTTGGGATCGTAAACAGGCGCTGGGGGGCGAGATCCCGACAGATCCATGGCGATGGCCGCATAACCACGATTGGCCCAAAGATAAACCCAGTCGGCAAAGGCCGTGCCGCCGCCACCGTGAATCAGGACCACTCCGGGGAACTTTGTGCCGGGCTGGGCTTTGCCGAGGGTGAGGGGGGAGGCGTAAAAGGCGAAAACCTCCGTTTCATGGCCCTGGAAGGGTTCGCCCTGATACGTGAGCGACAGCACCGCACCGGTTTGGTCGAGCCAAGTCATCGGCGGTGTTTTCCCAAGTTCGGTCAGATTCCAGGGGCCGATCTTTTTTTCACAGGAGGCCAGAGCTGTGACAAGCAGCAGGGCAGGGAGGAGCAGGCGAGGACGAATCATGAGCAGATAAAAAGGCGAAACCAGGTGCGCTCTATCGTGTGCATGAAAGAGCGTCTCTTGATGGAACTCCAGCGCGTTGTTTCTCCTTCTTGCAATCCCTTCTCACATCTCTACCGTCTGCGAGCGCGTCTCAATTGCACCCAGCCATGCACGCCTTTTCCACCCTTGCCCAGCTTCCCGTCGGTCAGTCCGGCTTCATTCAGTCCATGCCCATCGGGCGTGTTGGCCTCACGCGGCTCCGCGAATTGGGCCTCACGCCTGGGGCAAAGGTGACCATGGTCCGCCGCGCGCCCCTGGGGGAGCCGATCGAGATCACCGTTCGGGGTTCCCACCTCGCCATGCGCAATCATGAGGCTGCGGACATCGCCATCTCCCTCACATGAGCGCCGAATCGCCCCTGCTGGCCATCGTCGGCAATCCCAATTCCGGCAAGACAACCATTTTCAATCTGCTGACCGGGCTGCGCCAAAAGGTGGGAAACTACCCAGGTGTCACGGTCGAAAAGAAAATCGGTGAGTGCTACAGCCAGCACGGCAAAAAACTGCGCCTGATCGACCTGCCGGGGGCCTACAGCCTCAATGCCCGCAGTCCTGATGAGGCGGTGTTGCGGGATGTGCTGCTGGGTCGCCGAGCGGACACTCCACGGCCAGACCGGGTCGTTTTCATTGCCGATGCAGCGAATTTGGAGCGCAATCTATACCTCCTCACGCAGGTGCTGGAACTCGGCCTGCCGACCGTCCTAGTGCTGAACATGATGGACATCGCCGAGGCCAAAGAGTGGCGGATTGATGTCAAAAAACTCGCTGAAGAGTTGGGTGTGCCTGTCGTTCCGATGCAGGCCACCAGTGGGACGGGTTTCCTGGAACTCAAAGCTGCCATCAGCCGCGAAGACATCCCTTTGCCTCGCTGGCAATCCGCGCCCCTGCCGGAAGAAATCCGCGCTGCCCTGCAAACGACCCGGGCTGAACTCCTGCTCACCGGTGCCGTTCATGACAAGACGACCCTTTTAGAGCCGCTCTACTTGCTCTCCGACCATGATCCGCTCCATGCAGGCATCAAGGACACGCATTTGGGGCAGATCCAGCGTGGACGCGACACGCTGAATGCTGCTTACCCGGGCTGGGAGGATGAACTCGTCGCTGCGCGTTACGTGGAGATCGAAAAAGTCACGGCGGAAGTTCTCAAGCGTCCTGAACAGGAACTGCCGACGTTGACGCAAAAACTCGATGCCTTTCTCCTGCATCCGATCTTCGGGGGCATTACGGTTCTCACGTTTCTGGTCTTCCTGTTTTACCTCATCTTCAAAGTGGCTGAGGGCCCCATGGATTGGATCGATGCAGGTTTCGGCAGTCTTGGTGCCTGGGTATCTGAGCTCATGCCGCCTGGAGATTTGCGTGATTTGATCGTTGAGGGAGCCATCGCCGGAGTCGGTGGCGTGGTGATCTTTCTGCCGCAGATTTTGATCCTGTTCTTCTTCATCGGGCTCATGGAAGACACGGGTTACATGGCGCGCCTGGCCTTCATTTTGGATCGGCTGATGAGCGTCGTGGGGCTGAATGGCAAAGCTTTCATCCCCTTTCTCAGCTCCTATGCCTGTGCCATTCCAGGCGTCATGGCCACGCGCACGATTGACAGTCCGAAGGATCGTCTCATCACCATCCTGATCGCCCCGCTGGCCAGTTGTTCGGCACGTATCCCTGTTTATGTCCTGCTCATCAGCGCCTTCATGCCGGACACGGTTTCTACTTTGGCAAAAGCCTCCATCATGGTCGGACTGTATGCGCTCGGGACCTTGGGTGCCTTCTTCTTTGCCTGGGTTCTGAATAAAGGGGTCATGCGCGGTTCCAATGCGCCGATGATCCTGGAAATGCCGTCGTATAAGATGCCCGCATTGCGTTCCATCTTGCTGCTCGTTTGGCAGCGGGCCCGCGCCTTTTTGGTGCGTGCAGGCACCGTGATTTTTGGCATTTCCATCCTCATCTGGGCGGCATCCACCTATCCTAAAAATCACGCTTTGAATGATCAAGCGGCGGTGATCGAACAACGAATCACGGCCCTCGAAGCAAGCGCTGACATCGCCCAAGTCGATGCCGCCAAGGCTGAACTCGCCCTCGTGAAGTCTCAACATCTGGCTCAAAGCATCGCGGGTCGTGCCGGGCATCTCATCGAGCCAGCGATCAAACCTTTGGGTTATGATTGGAAGATTGGCATCGGTTTGATCGGCAGTTTCGCAGCGCGTGAAGTCTTCGTGAACACCATGTCCGTGGTCTATGCGGTGCAGGCAGAGGATGACGACCTGACGCCCGTGCGTGATCGCCTACGCCAGGAAAAACGGGTCGATGGATCCTTGGTTTATACTCCGCTGGTCTGCATCAGCCTGCTCGTTTTTTACGTCTTTGCCATGCAGTGCGTCAGCACCATGGCCATTGTGAAACGCGAAACGGGGAGCTGGGGCTGGATGTGGTTCCAACTCGGTTTCATGACGGGCACCGCCTATTTGCTCGCTCTCGGTGTCTATCAAATAGGCTCCGCACTCGGCTATTAACCTCCATTCATGAACGAAACCTGGCAATCTTGGGCAGCTCTCGCCGTCGTGGTGATCACGGCGTTGATCTTTCTTCAACGCGCGCTTCGACCTCGTCCAAAGGGCTCTTGTGGAGGCAGTTGCGCCTGCTCCATGAAACCAACGCGCACGACCCCGGTCAAAGCTGACGATTCCCGTTGATTGCTGTCTCTCAGCGGGTGCCCATCAGGTGCCCATCAGGTGCCGCAGGAGATCCTCTTCACTGGCCAGTCCCACGGGTTCCTGTTTGTCATCCAAGACCAGCGACAGAGTTCGGCCACGTTTGCGCATCCGCTGCAGCGTTTGTAGGGCACTGTCGCGTGAATGGACCGCATCCAGTGTCCGCATGTGATGCCGAACCAATCGATCGGGCGGCAAGTGCGGTGGCAAAGCCGCCAAATCAAGAACCCCAACAAACTGACCTTTGTCCCCAATCACCGGCAGCGTGGTCACTCGATGCTCACGGGCCATGATCAGCGCGGTGCTGATCGGCAGATCTCCTGCCAGGGCGATGCTGCGTGTCAGGGGGCGCATGATGCTGGAGGTGCGCAGTTTCCGATAGTCCAAGGCACGCTGAATCAATCGTGCCGCGCCGGGACTCAATTGACCCTGACGACTCAGCACTTGAGCTTGGTGACGCAGATCATCGCGTCCAGAAGACTGGTCAGGGACATC
>JAIXVB010000070.1 GCA_027483245.1 Verrucomicrobiaceae bacterium
ATCAGGTAGGAAGAGAAACCACAACGAATCGGCCGCCCAATCGCCTTCAATCGATAACGTTCGGTGGCTTCTTGGAGCACCACAGCCGCGATGGGCACAAGCCCGAGACCATCCGACGCAGCGGTTTTCATGAGCGCCGCATCATCGAATTCAGCTACGACACGAGGACGGATGCCATGGGATTCGAACCAGCGATCCATTTCATGACGCCAGGCGGTGCGGCTTGCGGGCAGCAGCATTGGAGCATTCTTGAGACAGGCGGGAAAGGTTTTGTTGAGCTTTTCTGCAAGCGCAGGTGCTGCGCAAAACACAACGGGCGACTCCCCAAGTAGGTGGTTGAAAGCTTTCACGGGCAGAGAGGAAGGGGCGGCTTCATCTGCCAAAACCACATCCAATCTTCCCGAAACAAGCTGGCCCAAAAGCTCTTGGGCATGGCCTTCCACACAGGAAAGATGCAGGTTGGGAAATGCTTTCAAAGCAGGACTAATCAACCGCCAGGCGACAAGTTTGGGCATCGAATCTGTGATGCCCACATTCAGTCGCAAGGTGCGTGTACTGCTCAGTCCATGCAGTGAGCGCACCATCTCCGTGCCAAGGGAAAAAATTTCACCAGCGTGCTCCATCACCAGCCGTCCTGAAGGGGTCAGTTTCAAACCTCGACCTGAACGTTCGAACAGTTTTTCTTCGAGTGATTTTTCCAAGGCCTTGATCTGCGCACTGATGGTGGGCTGAGAGAGGTGCAGCTTGACCGCGGCTGTGCGCAGGCTGCCACAACGAGCCACCTCCCAAAAAAGACGCAAGTGATGATAGTTCAGATGTTGATTTGTTGTGGAGGCGTTCATTCGAAAAAATCTATCTTTAGCTTTGAAACATCGAAATTGTCAAAGTGTCATCTGCTTCAATGGTGGTGAGTTACAAACGATGCCCATTCCCCCCCACATGACATCGCCAAATTCTTCTGTCGGCACGCCAACACCTCGACTGTTGGCGCAGCTTGCTGCCATCACGCGCAGTGAGTTTGATCATGAACAGGCCCGGATTGCGGTGCAAAATGTTTCCAAAATGGAGGCTGACCCTCTCAGCCAGCTGGTCACTGCGGCAGCGCAGGTTTACATGCATGTGTCGCCTGTTCGCATGCCGCTGGCTGAATTGGTCTGGAATGCGAATCATGACGCTCCAGTTGTGATTTGGTCCAGCAAAGAGCAGCGCTGGATCGTGGTGACATTTGCCGGCTGGTTTCGTTTGCGCATTGCTGAAGGTGACCATCCGCGACATCGCGTGAGCATCTCGCGCATGGAGTTGGTGCGGATGTTGGGTGTGGAGAGTGTCAATGCCGTTGTCGAAGCGGGTGTTGTTCATCCTGAGCGCCCAGCACATGATCTGAGCGTTCACGCGGCTGTCGCCAAACAAGTCCAGATGCATGGGCATGAAGAAGAGCATCCGCATGTGAGCCCGCCAAGGCGGTTCTTTCGGCTTTTGCAAGCAGAGCGGCAGGACATCACGACCCTACTCATCTTTTCTGTTTTTTCGGGAATCCTCTATCTTGCAGCACCTCTCGCGGTCGATGCGGTGGTGAGCAATTTGGCCTTTGGTGGCCAGGCCCAGCCGTATGTGCAGGCCTTGGTCATTCTGGCCATCGCCTTGCTTGGAGCGTTGACCCTGCAAGCGGTTGTCAGTGGGTTTCAATACTACATTTCAGAGATCATCCAGCGCCGCATTTTTGTCCGCACCGCTGCTGATTTGGCCTACCGTCTGCCGCGTGTCAAAGCAGAGGCTCTCGATGAAGTTCACGCGCCTGAGTTGGTGAATCGTTTCCTGGATGTGGTGACCGTTCAGAAGAGCACGGCCCTGTTGTTGCTGGATGGCATCAATCTGGTTTTTGGGAGCCTCATCGGCATGCTCCTCCTGGCTTTGTATCATCCGTCGCTGCTGATGTTCGTGAGCATTCTGTTGTTCTTGATCGTCGCTTTCACCTGGCTTCTCGGGCGCGGTGCGGTGGATTCCTCGATCTCTGAATCACGCATGAAATACGATGTCGTGAACTGGTTTGAAGAGATCGCCACCTTTCCCTTTCTCTTCAAAGGCCCGGGTGGTTACGGGCTTGCCTATGAACGTGCGAACCAACTTGCGAGCGAGTATCTGACCCGTCGATCTGGGCATTTCCGCATCGTCATGCGGCAAATCATCGGGTTGCTTTTGCTGAGCGTGTTGGCGAGCGCCACCCTGCTCGTGCTGGGTGGTTGGCTCGTCGTGAGTCAGCAGATCACACTCGGCCAATTGGTGGCTTCTGAGCTGATCATGGGAAGCATTGTGGTCGCACTCGCGAAGATGGGTAAAAAGCTCGAAGCCTGGTATGACACGATGGCTGCGATGGATAAACTCGGACACATTTTCGATTTGGAGATCGAGCGTGAGGATGGGGAGCAGCCCGCAAAGTCAGATCGTGGAGCTGTCATTTTAGCTCGTGACCTTTCCTTTGGTTATCATGAGCATGCGATGCTTTTTGAACATCGGAATTTCTCCATTCCATCCGGTTCACGTGCAGCCATTGTCGGACCCCACGGTTCGGGAGCTAGCTCATTGCTCGACATTCTCTTTGGCCTGCGTCAGCCCGCGGGCGGGCATGTCAGCGTCGATGGCTTGGATTTGAGGACCTGGTATCTGGAGTCTTTGCGTGAGAGCGTCATGCTCTTGCGACGGGATGAAATCGTCGATGCCACCGTTGTCGAAAACTTGCGACTCGGGCGGGCGGACATTGGCTTGGATGAAATCCGCAGTGCTCTGGAGCAAGTGGGATTGCTCGACGTGTTGTTGAGTCGTTCAGAAGGTCTGAATCTTCGTCTGAAGATCGGCGGAGCACCTCTCAGTGGCAATCAGCGCACGCGCCTTCTTTTAGCCCGGGCTCTCGTTCAGCGTCCGCGTCTCTTGCTCATTGATGAGCTTTTTGATGGGCTCGACAGTGTCTCTTTCCAGCAATTGACCAACGCCATTCTGGATCGGTCGCTGCCCTGGACCGTCATCCTGGCCACTCGAGATCATGATGTGACACAGCGCTGTGACCAGCTCATTGAACTGGCGGCCTGCCACCTCACCGATGGAACGATCCCGCAAATCCCTCATCCCTCCGATCAAAGCGAGGCAAACCCTTCCTCACTGTCGTAAAGCGAAACTGACCGCATTCACCTGAGGAATGGATTCCTCCCGCCTCTCATTTCCTTGCCCTTCGATTGCCCCATGATTTCGCGTTCTCATGCTCCGTTGCTGCCAGCACTTTCTTTGGCTGCCACCGCTAAGTTCACTCGCATTTTCAGCCGCCTGCTGCTGCTAGGTTTTGCGCTGCTTGTCCTCGGACTTTGTTTTTTACCCTGGCGCCAGTTTGTGTCAGGAACAGGTCGTGTGATCGCGTTCAATCCACTCGATCGCCGCATCAACATTGAAGCCCAGGTCTCAGGACGTGTGAAGCAGTTGCACGTCGTTGAAGGGCAGTTTGTCAAAAAGGGAGCCTTGATCATTGAGATTCAAGACAATGATCCCAATCTGATCAACAACCTCAAAGTGCAGCGTGAGGCCATTGAAAATCGCCGCCAATTTGCCGAGGGTCGTGTGGAGTCACTCGTGTCGCAGATCACGCAACAGGAGCTTGCCAAAGCACAAGCCATTGATTCTGCGGTGCAAAGAGTGGCTGCAACGAAGATCGCGGCTGAAACAGCTCAGCTTAATTTTACCCGCAGTGAAGCGCTTTATTCCAAGGGGCTAGTATCTCAGCGAGACTTCGAACTCGCCACCCTTTCCCGTGACTCCACCAGTGCAGAGCTGAAATCTGCGGAGGCAACGTTGAAGCGCACAAGCAACGACTTCGATGCGACCATTGCCTCAATCCATGCCCAGAAAGGGTCAGCTCAAGCGGAAGTCGCTACGGCTGAGCGCGATCTCTCGGTCATCGATGTGCAGATCAATCAGAACCTGCGTCAGATCGTTGAGTCACCTCGTGATGGCATCGTGCTGCAAGTGGCGGTGAACGATGGCACCTACCTGCGGCCGGGCTCGCTCATTTGTGTCATCATCCCCCAAACCGACAGCCGGTTTGTGGAGATCATGGTCGATGGCAATGACATGCCTCTCATTCATTCGCGAAAAGACGGCCAGCCCGGCAGTCCGGTGCGTCTTGCCTTTGAAGGTTGGCCTGCGGTGCAGATGATTGGCTGGCCACAGTTGGCGATTGGCACTTTTGGAGGCGAGGTTGTCTTTGTGGATGCGACCGATGATGGCCTGGGCAAATTCCGTGTTGTGGTGGGTCCTGCGGATGATCTTGTCGATCGTGGAGATGGGCGCGGAAAGGTGGCTGTGGGCTGGCCAGACAAAGACCAGTGGTTGCGTCAAGGAGTTCGCGCCAATGCCTGGATCATGCTCAATGAAGTTCCTCTTTGGTTTGAACTCTGGCGTCAGATCAATGGTTTCCCACCGGTGGTCAGTGCTGGCGTTGACAAACTCGATCCTACCAAAAAATGACAAACGCAGCACTCGACACTCAGACATCATGGCTCCGTCGTTTTGCTGCATGGGCGGCACTGATGACCTCAGCCCTCATTTCACCTGCATCGTTTGCGGCGAAGCCCCTTCTTCTCTCGGAGGTTCTTGCTTCGGTGCAGACACAATACCCCCCTTATCTCGCGGCTTTGATCGAACAAGATCTCGCCAATGGCCGGGTGCGACAAGCGCTGGGGTCCTTTGATCTCAACTTGAGTGCAGGCGGCAACATCAATCTCGCAGGTTATTACGATGGCCGTACCGGTTATGCGATGCTGGATCAACCGCTGCCCTTTTGGGGCGGCAGTGTGTATGGCGGCTACCGTTTGAGTAGCGGGTTCTTGCCCAACTACAACAAAGAGCGAACCAGCATGGATGGTGAAGGCGTGCTCGGTTTTCGCGTGCCGATTCTGCGTGACGGCACGATTGACCGTCGCCGTGCGAGCCTCTGGCAAGCGCAGATCGATCAAGAACTCGCCGACCCTATCATCCTTCGGCAATACCTTGATTTCATCCGCTCGGCCACGGTCAGTTATTACACTTGGGTTGCCAGCGGTCAGCGCCTTACTTTGACGGAAAAGCTCCTCAGCATCGCCAAAGATCGTGACAGCGCCATTGCTGAGCAGGTCAAGAAAGGTGCCTCCGCTCCCATCGTGCAGATCGACAACCAGCGCTTGGTCGTCAGCCGTGAAATCGCCGTGGTTCAGGCCCTGCGTCGTTTCCAGGCCAGCAGCATTGAATTGTCACTCTTTTATCGCACTCGCGAAGAAGCCGAGCCCATCATCGCAGCCCGCAACCGGGTCCCTTCCGCCTTTCCTGCACACCCACGGCCTGATGAAGCCCAGGTCACGGCGGACATCGCCAAAGCGGCCATCTTTAGACCCGAAATCCGCCGCATCGAGTTGCTTGTCGAGAAGTCAGAGATCGACCGCAAGCTCGCCAAAAACAACCTGCTGCCGAATCTCGATGTCGGCATCGAAGCAGGGCAATTCTACGGCAACAACCGGCCCAAGGACATCGAGCAAAA
>JAIXVB010000421.1 GCA_027483245.1 Verrucomicrobiaceae bacterium
CTCATGGATGCAGTCACCGCCACCCTCTTTGTTCTCGGCCTTATTTTATTGGTCTTCGGTGCCGACTTTCTCGTGCGCGGTGCTTCTCAATTGGCCGCGCGCTTCGGCATCTCTCCACTCGTGATCGGGTTGACCATTGTTGCCATCGGCACAAGCACGCCAGAACTCGCGGTGAGTGTGCAATCAGCCCTCACCGGCAAAGCTGACATCGCACTGGGGAATGTCGTCGGCAGCAATATCTTCAATGTCCTTTTGATCTTGGGAGTTTCGGCGCTCATCACCCCCTTGCTCGTTTCACGCCAGTTGGTGCGGCTCGATGTGCCCATCATGGTCTTCATCTCTGCCTTGCTCATAGTCTTCGCTTGGGACCAATCCATCAGCCGCATTGAAGGGCTGCTTCTGGCGATCGGTATGATTGCCTACACGGTGCTTCAGATCAGCCTGAGCAAACGCATCGATCCGCCGCTCACAGCCAGTGAAATTGCCTCTTCACCGCTTCAAGCCGAGTTCCCCAAGAGCCCACTTGTGCTAAATGTTTTCTACATCTTCCTTGGCTTGGGAATGCTCATGATCGGCTCCCACTGGCTGGTGGATGGAGCCACCGTCTTAGCCCGCTCTCTCGGGGTCGATGAATTGGTCATCGGTCTGACCATCGTGGCTGCGGGCACCTCCCTGCCTGAAGTCGCCACCTCTGTCTTGGCCGCTTACAAAGGCGAACGTGACATCGCTGTTGGCAACGTCGTCGGCAGCAATATTTTTAACATCCTGGGTGTCCTCGGCATCAGTGCAGGCCTCTCTCCCGTCGGCATTGCCGTGGCCCCCAGTGCCTTGAGTTTTGATCTTTGGGTCATGCTGGCCGTAGCTGCCGCCTGCTTCCCCATCTTCTTCACAGGCGGCGAGATCCATCGATGGGAAGGGGCCGTTTTCCTGACTTACTACGCGGCCTACACGCTCTACCTGATCTTCAGCGCCCAGCAGCACGCCTCACTGCCTTTTTTCAGCAATGTCATGCTGGTCTTTGTGGTTCCGATCACCCTGCTCACACTGGTGATCACCACGATGCATGAGTGGCATCAAAGACGACGCGCCAAGCTCTGATTTCAGCGGATCGGCGGGCCATACCATTCGTAGCACATCAGGTAAACAATCACGCCGGTGATGGAAACATACAGCCAGATCGGAGCAGTCCATTTGGCGAGGCGTTTGTGCTTATCAAAGCGTTGCTGCAAGGCTGGAACCACCGTCATGATGATCATGGGCAAGTTCACGATGGCCAAAAAAACGTGCGTGATGAGCAGTGTGTAATAGAACGTTTTGATGCCTCCTGTGCCTGCGAACTTCACATGCAAGACATGGAAGTGATAATAGAGATAAAAGCCCAGGAAAGCTGCAGAAAAGGTCAGCGCCGTCGCCATGCTGAGGATGTGAGCCTTCTTTTTGCCGAGCTTAATGAAGATCAAACCCAGAATGATGAACACGGTCGCGCAAGCATTCAGCGTGGCATTGATCGGAGGAAGGTCGTAAACGGTCATGACAAAAAAGAAAACGAGAGAGGATATGGCTGCTCCGGCCGATCAAACAAGCCAGGCAATGCTGAGAATAACAAAAAGCTGCGTCACTACTGACCCTTCTCTTTTTCCTTCAGGATAAAGTTCAGGTCTTTGCGCAACTGCGCTTCAAAGTGATTCTGGAATTCAGGATCTGCGTTCATGAGGTCGTAGAGAGTGCCGCGCACGTGACCTTTGTGATCCACAAGCGCCACACGAAGGTCATGGATGTATTTGTCATCTGGAGACAAGCGATCTGCGACCGGCAAGTCCTGGACCGGGCGAAACTTCAGGAACTGCGTCATGTAACGACGCACTTCATCCTTTTCACCATTCACAAACCACCAAGGGTCCGTTTCTTTGACATCAATGCCACTGGCAAACTGCTTCATCATCTCTGGCGTGTCCTCGGGATCCAGAGTGAATGACACAAAGTGGATGTTGGGGTTGCCCCGATATTCTTCCTGCAGTTTTTTCAACTTGGCGATGACTCCTGCACAGCCCCGTGGGCAACGTGTGTAAACCCAGGAAGCCAGAAGGATCTTCCCGCGCAGTTCTTCGAGATGCACCTTCTTACCCGTGCGCTCCGTCAGCTCGAGGTCACGCTCGAGACGCCCCAAGATCGCAGGTCGATCCTTTTCCTCGCTCTTGGCCTGCTGCTGCATGGCGATGAGGTAATTGTAAAAAACCACCACGCCTAACACAGCGATGATGATCGGGATCCAAATCGCCCAAGGAGTGAGCGATGGTTTAGGGTCGAGTGCAGGTTCAGACATGGTTGGGAATGGGTTAAGCTCGCTTCCAAGCCAGAGTGGATACGAGTAGAATGCCGGGCAGATACATGAGCGTGCAAAAGAAGAGCTTTCGGGCCGAAGCACGCTCAGGATTTTTTTGGAAATCGAGCGCGAGTTTGCACAGCCAAGCAGCCAATCCCAAGGCCAGAGGCAAGAAAACCCAGGTTACCACAAGCCCCATGATCACCGGATAAAACATCAGCAACAACGTGGCGATCGAATAGGCCAGAGCATGTTTGGAAGTGCGCACTCCGAGTTCATCGTCATTGGCCAACATCACAAATCCACCCCGACGATATTCATCCCGATACATCCAGTTGATCGCCAAAAAGTGCGGCAACTGCCAGAGAAAGAGCAGGGCAAAAAGGTAAATCGCTCCTGGCTCCCAAAGCAGACTCCAGCGCACGTAGGCCTCTTTTCCAGGCAACTGCCCCGCTGCCCCAGCCCAACCAATCAAGGGGGGCAAAGCCCCTGAAACCGCACCCACGAGCGTGTTCGTCGGAGACTCCTTTTTCAGCGGAGTGTAAATGAAAAGATACACCGCCAAAGTCAACGCGGTCAGCGCAGCCGCTTCAAAATTCACCTTGGCCACGAGATGAATGAGAGCAAAGGAGCTCAACAACCAGCCAATGCCGAAGGCTGCACTGGGACTGATGCGGCCTGAAGGCAGCGGTCGATCCGCCGTGCGGGTCATGCGCGAATCGGGCTCGATCTCCATCAACTGATTGAACACAGCCGCTCCGAAGGCGGCTAGGCTGCTTCCCAAAATGGTGTGAAACAACAACCATCCATCCATGGCCGGGCCCACACGCAGCCAGAAACCCACGAAGGTGGTTATAATGACCAGAGCACTGAGTCGAAATTTGGTGAGCACCAAAAGGTCGCTCATGCTCCAAACTTTGGCTGAGGACTCGGTGATGGGACTGGGGCGGGCGGACATGGAAGGGTTAGCTTACCTCGCTGTTGAAGATTCGCCAGAAACACTCGTGGCGTTTCCTGAAGCCCCAAGCAACCAAAGAAAGAGACCGCTGACGAGCAGCGAGGACAAGCCGATGTGAAGAACCTGAGCAATCCCGACAATGCCGACGTGCGCCAACACAATGCCCAGGACCATCTGACTGAGGATCAGGCACAAAACAGACCCTTCCAACCAGCCCACTCGAGCCAGAGCCGAGCGACTCATTTTGAGAAAAGCGATGCCCGCGATTAAAATGAGCCAAGAGAAACTGCGGTGGACCAGATAAACCCAGCTCTGCTCCAACTCTCTGACCCATTCGCTGCGAGACTGATCCACGTGGCTGTGTGCTAGATGATCGGTAAGTTCTCGCACTTGGGAGCCCATCACGCCCTCCATGACGATCAGTGCGAACAAGGCCCAGGCTAATAGGCGCAAGGAATCCTGAGGAGCTGCTTTCCAGTTCAACCTCCAAGGATGGTCATTGGCGCGCCAAGCGGTGTACACCAGCACACACTGAAGAAGAATGGCCAAGGCCATGTGCAAGGTAATGATGCCCGGTTTCAGTCCACTGAAAACCACACGAGCCCCCAACCAGGCATTGAGCAAAACCAAAGCAAAGGCAGCAAGGGAAGCCCAAAAAACGCGCGCGCGCCGACGTCGAAATTGTCTCCAAGAAGCCGCTAACAGGATCGTCATCGACAATCCGACAGGCAGACTGGTGAGCCGATTGAGATACTCGACCCAGGTCGCTACGGGATCGAACTCAGCCTTCAATGTCTCAGGCGTGATACTGGCAGGATCACGCCCGAACCGAGCTGCTTTGGCGCGAAACTTTTCCAAGTCGATTCGGTCAAAATCAATGCCTTCGGCACTCGTTGGAGGAACCAAGCAGCCATAACAAAACGGCCAATCAGGACATCCCAATCCCGAGCCGGTCGCACGCACGATGGCTCCGACAAAAATCAAGACCTCCACCGTGATGAAGGCAAGAAGAGCGATACGCTGAAAGCGATTCCAAATCATGGTCGTAAAATAAAACGTCCCGCTCCCTGATCAGAAGCGGGACATCCCGAAAAAAACTAAATCAGGGAAATAAAATTTAGCGTGAAGCGGTCACGGGCGTTGCAGACTTCGCAGCTGCTGCAGCCGACTGCTCCTTGGCCCATTCGTCGTATTCCTTGCCCTCGATGACTTCGAGAACCGCCTTCATTTGCGCGTGACCTGGGCCACAGAGCTGACCGCAAATGATGTCCCAAGTTCCAGTCTTCACTGGTTTGAACCACATGTGAGCTTTCACCCCAGGGATCGCATCTTGAGCAGCTCTCATTGGGACCAGGGCCAAATTATGAATGACGTCCTTGCTGGCCACATCAACAATCACGGGACGTCCCACTGGCAGTTTCATGGTCCCAGGGTTTACAAAGTCATCCTTACCATTCGGATCCAGAAGATCACGTCCTGTTGCATTGGCAGGAGAAACGCCACGCATGGACCATGTGCTCAGCATGAGGTCGTCACCTGGATATTGGAAATTCCAAAGAAACTTCTCACCCAGCGCACGAATCTTGATGGTGTCAGGGCTGGTCGGAAAGTCATCGGCTTGACGAGACCAAAGCGGGAAGGCAAATCCAAGGAGCAAAATCGCTTCAACAACCACCACACCGATTTCGATATGGGTGGAAGCATGACCACGAACGCCGTGGTAATCCGCTTTGGGGTTTTTTGATTTGCGGAACCGGTAGAAGGCAATCGTCAGGAATATGGACCAGCCAACAAACAGCGCCAGCATGAACCAGTGGACGAAGCCCAGCATGTGATCCACGAGACCACCATGCTCGGAGGCGTTTTGGGTAATGCCGATCCAGGTATTGATATCAGAGACACTCATGAGGGGAAAAGAAGAAAGGGGATATTAGCACGGCACATCCGTTGAAAGACGGCTTTGTTTGCGCACAAATTGAAAAATGATCAGACCCACAGCACCCATGCCGATCGCAAGAAACCCGAGCATAACGAGGACCGCTAGGTCTTGGGCCTGAGCAATCACGCTGCCTGGGTCAGGACGGCAGGTAGCACAAGCGAGGTTAAAAAGTTGAGCGTTCATAAGATTCGATCAGAAGAGAATCAAACAATGATGGTGCGGCTTTTTTTCACCACATACCAGACACCATAAGCAGTCATGACCAAACTCAGCCAGCCCGCAAAGGCACCCAAGCCTGCCACTCCCAATGAAGCCGCTTGTTCAGGCACCATCCGAGTCCACAACCAAAAACCCAAATCGCTCAGGATAGCGAAAAAAAGGAAAACGATGTGGAAGTGCTTGAGAGACATGGCTGTGAAAAAGAAAGGTTACTTGTTGCTCTCGTAGAAAGAATCAAAGACCAAAGGATCACTGGCCGAGAACACAAAGAGAACGAACAAGGCCAAAGCGAAAGCCGTGGTAAAAGCGAGGATTTTGTAGATCAAGGGGCTTTCGTGATTCAAATGCATGAAGATCAAAGCCACCAAGGCTGCTTTGAAAGCCGCCACGATCATACCCACCACGATGTTCATCGTATGGGTCGGAAGCTCGACGTATGAAAGCCCAACGGTGATGACGGTAAAGACGGCCAGAACCCATCCAATGAGTTTGATCCTCTTGATCGCTTTGTGAATTTCTTCGGTGCTGTCAGCCATAGGAATTGAAAATGAAGTCAATAAAGACGATTAGAGCAAATACAGGAGGGGGAAGAGGAAGATCCAAACAAGATCCACAAAATGCCAGAAGAGCCCACCGACTTCGACACGATTGGCAAGACGCTCGGGGTCATTGCGCAGCATTTTACCATCAAACAGAAGGAAGTAAGTCAGCACCAAAGCACCTGCCACGACGTGCAATCCATGCAGGCCTGTGAGGGTGAAGTAAATGGCATAATAAGTGTTAAGCTTCGGCGTGTAGTTGGAATAAAAGGCAATGTCCTTCTTGTCCAAAACCACCTCGGGATGATGTCCGTGTGCGGAGTGATCGTCGCCATGTCCTTCAGCCTTCGCTTCAGCTTTGTGACCATCGCCATGCTCTTCACCAGAAGGTGGTGTTGAAGACTTGATCTTGAGATAAAAAGCCTCTTTTTGATGAGTCGCACTTTTCTGCGGATCACGAGTAGGATACTTTTCCTCAAATTCCTTCTTGGCGTGGTCGCGATTGGTGATGAAGGCTTTTTTCCACCCATCGCCCAAATACTGAGTGCCCCAGGCGATTGACTTCTCAGCATCCGGCACAGAGCGCGTATCGACGCCATCGACCTCAAGAGTCATCTTGTCGTCCAACAATTTACCTTGAGCAACCGTACCATCACGGAAGGTCATGGTCGTCGCCGTGTAACCAAGAATTTGACTGGGTTTGGCTTGGAAAGTAAGAGGACTCGCAGCAACCAACTTGAAAGAACCGCTGTTTTTACCGGCCGCTTTGGCAGCCTCCAAGCTTGCAGAACGGAGATCCTTGAATGTCGATTTGTCCAAGATGATTTCATTACCGGACTCCGTCTTGAATTTGGGTGTATCACCTTGAATGAAAGGGAGAACGTAACCATCAGGATCGGCATCAATCGCTGCGGTCTCAGACTGAACTGTGAAGCTCAGTTGAGTGGCTTCACCAAATTTGATTTCATATCCATGTGGCAAATGCCCCGTCAGGAATGTGCCGTCGGTGAGTTTGACAGCGTAGTGGCTGAATTTGGCTCGATATTCAAAGCTCTTGATGACCATGAAAGTCATCGCGCAAAGCACCGTCAAAAGCATGTAAAGTTTGAACTTGCCGATGTTGCGTAATTTCAAATTGGCCCACGCAAGCAGGACCGTCACAGAAGAGAAGATGAGCACGAGGGTGTTCACAAAACCCAAACGCACATCCAATTCATGTACGGGCCAGTGATAATCAGCGCCCACACGCAGGAAGATGTAGGATGAGAAAAGACCACCGAAAAGCATCACCTCAGAGGCGAGGAAAAGCCAAATGCCAACTTTGGCATTGTAGAGACCCGTATCAGGACGGGCAGTAACGGTATAGGGGATGTCCATTGCGAAAGTTTAGCTCAGTGTTCAGTTCTCAGGGCATGGCTCAAATCAATGATGAGCGACTGGGGCAGGAGTTGAAGCAGGAGCGGTGGCAGCTTTGCCAGGCTCGCTTTCCCACTGAGGCAAATAATCCTGTGAGCATCCTGGGACGCTATATTCATAAGGCCCACGAGTGACAACCGGCTCAAACGTGAAGTTGCCGTGCGGAGGAGGCGTTGGGGTTGCCCACTCGAGTGTGGTGCAATTCCATGGATTGTCGCTTTGAACTTTCTTACCCCCTTTGATACTCAGGAAGACATTCAGAATGAAAGGAACCTGACCCAAGGCCAAAATGAAAGCACCTACCGACATCAAGACATTCAAGCCGAGAAGATTGTTGGGCACATCCATGCCAAAGATGCCAAACACACCTGAAGTCAATTCAGTGACCCAATTGGAGGCACTGCTGGTCTGTTCAAAATACTTACCACCATCATACCAGCGACGATGGAAACCGCCCATGCCTTGGATGAACATCGGAGCAAAGATCAAGTTCATCCCCAAGAGAGATGGCCAGAAATGAAGCTTACCCAAGAAATCACTCATGATGCGACCTGTGATTTTTGGATACCAGTGATAAACACCCGCGAAGAGAGCGAAGATGGTGCCCGGAGCCACCACGTAATGGAAGTGTCCGATCACGTAATAGGTATCGTGAAGAGCAAGGTCAATGAATGTGAAGGCCAAAGGCAGCCCTGTCAGACCCCCGATACCAAACATGGGCAAGAAGGCCGATGCGAACAACATCTGTGGCGTGAACCGGATAGAGCCACCCCAGAGAGAAATCATCAGGCCCGTGAGAAGAATCACCGATGGCACGGAGATCAGAACCGTGGTGATTTGGAAGTAGGTGGACATCATCGTGCCCATGCCTGTCAGATACATGTGATGAGCCCAGACCAAGAAGCTGAGGAAACCCAGGGTCAATGAAGCATATACCATGGATTTATATCCCCAGAGCGGACGACGTGTGTTCGCTGGAATCACCTCGGCCAGAATCGCAAAGGCAGGAAGGATCAAAACATACACTTCTGGATGAGCCAGGAACCAGAACAGATGCTGGTAAAGAAGCGGGCTACCACCGCCTGAAATATCGAGGTGCTGACCGCCTTCCATCAGCCCTGTCGGCAAGAAGAAACTGGCACCGAAGACACGATCCACAAGCTGCAGCAAAGCCGCGACTTCAAGAGGAGGGAATGCCAAGAGAAGCAGGAAACTGGTAACAAACATCGCCCAGCAGAAGAATGGCATGCGCATCCAGGTCATTCCTTTGGCACGCAGATTGATCACGGTGGTGATCACGTTGACGGAACCAAGAAGAGAAGCGGAAATGTTAAACACCATGGCGGTGAGCCACCATGTATGACCGTGAGCCCAAACGTTGCTGACGGCCAGCGTCGTGGTTGAAGCCAAGGGGCTATACATTGTCCACCCAGTTTGCACGGGGCCGGTGCCAACGAAGAAACTGTAAAGCATGAGCACTCCACTGACAAAGAACAACCAGAAGCTCCACATATTCAGCTTCGGGAAGGCCATGTCGATAGTGCCGATTTGAAGAGGCATCACGAAATTCACAAATCCGGCAAAACCAAGAGGCACGATGCCCAAGAACACCATGATGGTTCCGTGCATGGCACCCAGCATGTTGTAGAGTTCGCCATTTACCACGCCGCCAGGAGCCCAGCGACCGAGTGTTTCATGGAACAACCAACCTAGACCTGGAAGGCTTTCGACGAATTGAAGTCCAGGAACAGGCTGCCCTGGGAAGGCAATGCTCCAGCGCATGAGCAACATCAGAAAGAAACCCAGCAAAAGGAAAAGCAACCCACTGAGGGCATACTGAATTCCAATGACTTTATGGTCACAGGAGAAAACATATTTGCCCAGGAAACCGGGTTCATCGTGGTGATCATGCGCATGATCGGCTCCATGGGAGTGATCGTGGGAGGTGGCTGCGGCGCTCATAAGATAGAATAAAGGGACCGGAAAAATACGTGGCTAAGTCAGCATTAGTCGTGTCAGAACCAACGAATGCTGATCGTTTTTGAACGAACTCTCTCAGCGGAGTCAAAAATCATCGTTGTCGAGCTTTTCAAGCCATACAAAACCACTGCAGCTGCCTGAGGAGCTGTCATGGATTGGTATGACTCAATAAACATGGAAAGGGGGGGCTCGATCACTTGGCAGCAGGAGACGTAGCACCTGGCCCAGCAGGAATTTCACCTGGCAGGTTCTTGTCCTTGAAAGGCTCAAGTTCGGCCATGGTCCACTGAGTGGTTCGCTTTTCATCCGCACGAAATTTCTCAACCATTTCTTTGGTGATCATCGGAGCTTCGTTGCCCCAAGAGTTGCGGATGTAAGTCAAAACGTTGGCGAAGTCACCCGCTGACATTCCGGCACCGAAACCCTGCATGCCGCCTGGGAAATTGTAATTTTGACCTTTCACCGTCACCTGACCCACGAGGCCGTGTTGAACCACACGAATCAAACGCTCAGTGCCGCCGAGAACCCACTCTGAACCTGCAAGTGGAGGATACTGACCTGGCAGACCCATTCCACTTCCCTGATGGCAACCGCCGCAAACAGCGTAACCGCTCGCGCCTTTCTTCATGGCCGTCTGGAAGGGATCCATCGCAGCAGCCCCGTCTCCACCGCCGGGACGTGGATCACCACTTTTGGCGATCGAGAATGGATTGCTAACATCAAAGCTGAAACCGCCCGTCATGGGACCGAGCTGCCCACCAGCCACGATGGCAACGAGCATGAAGAAAAACAGAACCCACATCGGGGCAGGTTCATGGCCAGGATCAAGATCTTCCTTTTCGCGCTTCACAGCAGCGTGCAGGCGATCAAGGTCATTGCTATCAGGATTTGGGAAAGAAGAGGGTGCGCTCATTGGGCGGGGGTCGCGAGTGTTCCGTGTTTATTTAGCAGCAGCGGCCGGGGCGGCAGCAACAGCGGCAGACTCACCAGGAACAGGATAATCTTTTTTCAGGGACAGCAGGTAATCAACTAAGGCTTCAGCCTCTTCCGTTGGAATGACCTCATAACCTTCTTTCACCGCAAATTTTTTGCTCAGCTTCAAAGCTTTGATAGAGGTCTGGCCTTGAGCCAAACGTTCCGTGTAAAGATGAGCAAATGAAGGCATATTTGACCAGTCGTGCAGTGACTTGGGTGCATAGAGCATTTGGTGGATGAGATTGCGATCAGGTGCACGCCAGCCATAGTTGGTCAGATCGGGACCGTTTCGCTGAACACCGAGGAAAGCGAAGGGCTCCCCCAAATAATCACGCAAGGTGTTGGAGCGAGTTGGGACGGTGGGACGAGCTTCTTGGTCCTGACCCCAACCTTTACGCCAACCATCGAGAGCCAACTGTGTTGGACGAATCATTTGGGTATGGCACTGAACACAACCTTCGCGTGCATAGATCAATTGGCCTTGGCGATTGATCGGCGCTGGCGGATAAAGTCCTTCGAGTCCATCGCGATCCTTGTCATAGGCAACTTGGGACAACGATTGGTATTTGATCGCAGGAACAACGATCAGGCAAAGCCATGGCAAACCAAAGCTAGCAACGAGGGCGATAATAAACGTGCGGAACTGGCTCATGCGTGGGCGGCTTGGGGAAGAACTTCTTCGTGGTCATGCTCAAGCAGCGTCGGTGCTGAGCTGCGACGACCGAGACCGGCCACCATGAGCATGAGATGAATGAGAAACCAAACATTGGACCAAGTGATCAGAGCCCATGCAATCGCACGAGCAATGATGTAAGGGCGGAGGTTGAGGGCCAGCTGCATGAAATCTTGATCCCACATTTCTGGAGAATTCAAATCCCCCCCTTGCTGAGCACCTGCAACTAGGCTGGTCACCACAATGGTTCCGATGCCATAAACAGAGAACCAGAAGTGGTTGCGAATGAGACGAACAGAAAGCCACTCGCAACCCGTCAAGCGTGGAACGATGTAATAGATGGCACCGAACACTGTCATGCTGAAAAAGCCATAGACTGCAACGATTTGGAAACCATACCAAGCTTGAGTGAACTGGAGAGTCGCACCTGTGGAGAAGTTCGAAATCAGGGCCAAAATGGCACCACTGACCGGATAAAACAGAGCTCCAAAGAACACAAAACGTAACGTAGGGCTCGAAGCAACCAAGTTGTGCTTACCGAGCGTCGTGAGGTGGTGATTCAAACCCACAACACCGACGGGAATCAGCAGAAGCACACCTGCCGCGGCACCCAAGGCTGGCATCCAAGCTGGAAGCGGTCCGCCCATGTAATGCTGCATGCCGGTCCAACCACCCAAAATCGCCAGCAACCAGAAGCCAATCTGCGAGAGTTGTGAACTTGCGATGGGTTGTCCTGTGACTTTGGGAATGAAATAATAAGCAGCGCCGATGGCTACGGGAGCGAAGAAAAGAAGGATGACGGTGTGGACATACCAAGCATTGATGCCGGCACCCAAGGCACCCAAACCTGGGAGACAATGCAAGGCAACGTTGGCCGTGATAAAGATCCAGGGGAACCAGAAGCAAGCTCCCAGAATATACCACGTGCTGACCATGAAACCTTCTGGACGGAAGGCACGACCAAACATGAACACCATCGGCCAAGCAAAGGCGAGGAAACTAACCAACAGCACAGGCCAAACGAAAGCTGGCATTTCTAACCACTGCATTGAGGTGCTCTTACCGACGAGTATGGCCACCAGACCGAGAGTCACCGCAATGTTCCAAAAGACAGCCGCCACGTAGAGCACGCTTTTTCCCGTGCGCAGTTCCTGACCCGAACGACGCGCCATGATCCAAAGCATCACACCAAGTCCCACCTGAACGCCCCAGCCATAAACCAGCGCATTGATGTGCGTGGGTTGAAGTCGGCCGTATTGCAAAACACTGCAAGCTCCGAGGAAATCAGGAGCGAACTGTTTGATGGCAGCAAGCACACCAAGAATGGTCGAGGCCATGAGCCAGAAGGCACCATTCAGAAAAAGAAAGAGCACCGGTCCTTTCACCGACTTGTCAATCGCCGCACGGCGCAGGTTGTCGGCCTGGGTGTCCGGGGATGCTGTAGAGGTCTGCATAGATTCCAGGGTCAAAAATCAGTTCGCGGGAGGAGTTGCTGCCGGAGCCGCAGCAGGCGCAGGTGCCGGAGCGGCAGCCTGTTTAAGTTGAGTTGGCGAGCCGGGGACTACTTGAGTGCTAACGGCAGCTGGTTTGGCTTTCAACAACTCCAAAGTTTTGTTGAAGATGGCAGTCTTCTTAGCCGCATCATTCAGTCCCATCTTGGATACAAGCTCCGCTTGGGCTTTGAAAATTTCCTCTTTGTTTGCCAAACGCTCAGGAGCGCGAGGATCGACTGCACCCGGCTTAGCGAAGACCGTTTGAATCAAATAGAAGAGGACAGCAAAACTCGCGAAGGCACCAAGAACCCACAGAAAAGTGGCTCCGGCTTTCGATGATGTAGCGTTCGAAGACATGAAAAGAATCAGTTGATGACGTTGGCAGACTCCAGAAGACGGGGATCGCGGCAGGGATAAAGACTGTATGAACCGAGGCTGCGCAGGAAGATGAATCCCATGGTTCCAACGACGGCCATCAGAGCCACGACGTCACCCACCCAAGCTCCGTCAACCCACCATCCGAGGCCCAGAGAAGGTCCACGCTCAGGAATGACGTTCCAGTAGATGTCCACCAGATGCATGAAGAGA
>JAIXVB010000602.1 GCA_027483245.1 Verrucomicrobiaceae bacterium
GAGACGCTGGAGCTGCGGTTTGGTCTCGTCGCCCATGTAAAAGGAGGACGACACGGAGGTGAGTTTGACGTTTTTGCACTTGCCGCTGTAACCGACGTGGGGGCCGGCGCAGAGGTCAATGAAGTCGCCGTTTTGGAAGCAGGAGATCTGCTCGCCTTCAGGAATTTTGTCGATGAGGTCGAGTTTGAAGATGCTCGGATTGCCAGGGCGCTCGCTGAGGCCACCGAGGCGACCGCTTTCGGCCATGGCTTTGGCTTCTTCACGGCTGACGCCTTTCCATTCGAACTTTTGGTTCTCCTTGGAGATCTTCTTCATCTCGGCCTCGATCTTTTCGAAGTCATCCGGAGTGATGCGGTGCTGCATCTGGAAGTCGTAATAGAAGCCGTTTTCGATCGGCGGTCCGTAGGCGAACTGGGCGTCTGGCCAGATGCGCAGGATGGCGGTGGCCATGACATGGGCACAGGAGTGGCGCAGGCGCTCGATGTCTGACATCTGGGCGCGTTGTTCGAGGGTCTTGCGGTCGGTGGACATGAGAGGGGTGCAGGCTATGCCGCAGACCGAGGAAAGTTTCAACGTTAACTGTGCGGGGAAGGGGAGGAGAGAAAAGAAAGGCTTGCCAGCGCGGCGGGGTTTCTCCGATGCTGGGCGGGTCATGCGTCTCTCACTCTTTGCTTTTCTCGTCCTCACCTCACTCGCCTCGGCCGTCACGCCTGAGGGGAAACAAAAGCTGGTCTTCATCGCTGGAAAACCCTCGCACCCACCGGGGATGCATGAGTTCCGAGCGGGGTCACTTTTGATCGAAAAGTGCCTGAAGGAGGTGCCCGGGCTGGTGGTGGATCGGCATGATCTGGGCTGGGTTCAGGATGAGGCGACCTTTGCCGATGCGGATGCGGTGGTGATCTATGCGGATGGAGGCAAAGGGCATCCGGCCGTGCAGGGCACGCATCTGGAGACGCTGCGTGGATTGATCGCCAAGGGCGTGGGTTTTGGCGTGATGCACTATGGCGTGGAAGTGGTGCCGGAGCTGGGTGGGAAGGAATTCACCGAATGGCTGGGGGGACACTATGAGAACTCCTTTTCCTGCAACCCGATCTGGGAGCCTGAGTTCACGAAGTTCCCTGAGCATCCGATCACACGTGGGGTGAAGCCTTTTCAGATCGATGACGAGTGGTATTTCAACATGCGTTTCCGTCCGGCCTTTGGCGACGGCATCGTGGCCGCGCAGGATGGGGCGACGAAGTTCGTGCCGATCCTGATCGCGACTCCGCCCGATGCGACTCGCGATGGACCGTATGTTTATCCCAAGGGACCGTATGCTCACATCCAGGCGGAAAAAGGTGCGGCTGAGTCGATGATGTGGTCCGTGGAGCGCGCGGATGGCGGGCGTGGATTTGGATTCACGGGCGGTCATTTTCACAAGAACTGGGGCAACGGCGAGTTTCGCAAAACCATCCTGAATGCGCTGCTCTGGGTCAGCAAGGTGGAGGTGCCTGTGAGCGGTGTGGAGTCTGTCGTGACGGACGAAGACCTGGCGCAGAACCTGGATCCGAAACCCGCACCGAAGCCCAAGAAAACGGCGATGGAAGTGCCCAAGGTGTTTCAGCGTGTGGTGCTGCGCTGAACAAACGATTTGGCAGGTGCTGCCCTGAAGCTTAAACTCAACCATGATCAAAAGCAGCCCTGCCTCTGAGCTCAAATCGCTCACGAAGAAAGCGACGAAATCATCTTCGTCTCCCAAGGATTGGCGAAAAGCGATCGGATTGCTCAAGGATACCCCGTTGGCGCGTGAAGCCGATGATTTGGGGCATCAGTATCGCTCTGAGCAATCGAAGCCTTGAGTCATGTTGGTCTTAGACACCAACCATTTAACCGAATTGGGCTACAGTTCGCCGATGGGGCTGCGTTTAGCTCAGAAACTCGAAGCTTCGACTCAAGAGGTGGTGACAACCATCGTCAGTGTGGAGGAACAACTGCGCGGGTGGCTGGCTAGGATTGCAAAGCTACACAAGATCGAAGATCAGGTGGCTGCCTATGCGGCGCTGGGGGAGCGTGTGAATTTCTTGTCTGCACTCACATTTCTGCCCCTGGATCCTGATGCTGCTTTACGATTTAAAGCTTTGCGCAAAGCGGGGGTTCGGATCGCGAGCATGGACCTCAAGATTGCGTGCGTGACGATGGAACATGATGCCACCCTGCTCACTCGCAACCAAGTGGACTTCGCCAAAGTGCCGGGACTCAAGTTCGAAAACTGGCTGGACTGAATCCGGCCTACTCAAGTTTAAAAAATAAAGTGAAGATCGCGAACATCTTCGCGTTTCTGCGGCGGTTAGACTCACTGTCTGCTACCCCCCCGCTATGAAAACACTCGTCCTTCTCCTGCTGGCTGCCACCGTCACCCACGGCGCGGTTTTGCCTGAAGCTACCCGGATCGATAGCCTGCTGGCTGCCGATTGGCAAAAGCACAGTCTCCAGCCCAACCCGGTCGCGCCGGATGAGGTCATCGTTCGCCGTTTCTATTTGGACATCGCGGGGCGTATCCCGACCGTGGCGGAGACGCAAGAGTTCATGCAGTCGAGTGATCCGCTGAAGCGAGCCAAGCTGATCGACAAGCTTTTGGCCAGTGACGGCTACACGAGTCATCTGTTTAACTTTTGGGCGGATGTCCTGCGCCTGACCGACAATACCAAGGGGCGGATCACGGCCGAGGCCTATGAGGAGTGGCTGAAGAAGGAGCTGAAGGCCAACACGCCCTATGATCAGCTGGTGAAAAAGCTGCTGACCACCGAAGGGGGCGCGTGGGACAGTGGCAGCATTGGCTTTTATCAGCGGGATGAAAACAAGCTCGATCACTTGGCCTACACGGTGCAGGTCTTTCTGGGCACCAGCATCGTCTGTGCGCAGTGTCACAACCATCCCTTCGATAAATGGACCCA
>JAIXVB010000440.1 GCA_027483245.1 Verrucomicrobiaceae bacterium
AGACGACTGTCAATGGCAGAACCAAGCACGGGAATTTCTTGAACCAGTTCTGGAACGCCCTGGGTGACGGTCATGATAAAAAGAGCTGACTGACCACTGCGCTCTTGGGTCTGAGAGCGACCCAGCAGTGCGACCGAGGTTCCTTCGGGATTCAGGACGAACATCTGCTCTCCACTCGCGGCCAAACGCAGGCCACCGAGACGCACCGGATTCACCGGATCCTGCAGGTCATAGATCTGCAATCCACGATATTGGTTGAAGAAATAGAGACGATTTCCAACCAGCTTCCAGATATCTGATTCGACGGCTTCAGGCGCTGTCGTGGTCAGTGCATCCGCCTGTGCTGTAACAGAGCTAGAACTCAGGCGAGCCAAAGAGGGAAGGGTGCCGAATATGGTAAATAAGGGATTTACACCAGTGTGAAAAATCACGTTGTCCTGCGCTTCTACTTCCGTGCGCTGAAAGCTTTTCAAACCGGTCGTGAAGTGTGTCGGAAATTTGCCTCTCGGATAGGCGACATAACGCACCTGGGAGAGGGCGACTCCACGTGGCAACTTGATGGGGATGATTCGTTGGCGCTCGACGGACTTGAATTGAAGATGTTGAACCTCAATGGGTTTCCAACCCGTGCCGGCCCGCTGTTCGATGACCAACTGGGTGTGCGTGGAGGGAATCACGACGACCCAGCGATTGTTGCCTCGCGAGACGGTCTGAATTTTGGGTGGCAGGATCCTGGGACCGAGCGGAGCAGGAGTGCTCGCCTGGAGCGAAACCCCCAGATCCAAAATGAAGAGAAGAAGAAGAAGGAGAAGCCCGTGTTTCATGGTGGTGGTTGGCTGGTAGAAGGTGGAGTAACGACAGGAAGGAGAATGATCGTGTTGCTGGATATGTTTATGTAGCTCGTTGACCCCGACTTGGTGGCATCGTACATAAAAGTCAGGGTACCCACAGTCCCGTTGACAGCAGTGGCAAAGCCTAGCGACAGCCCCTGTCCTGCAGACAAAATCAACCGTGTGGATGAGTCCGCAGGCGAATCAGCAGACGTGCCCGTTCCACGCACAATGAACTCAAAATCCTCTCCCAAGGGCCGAGTACTCAATGGGGAATGAAGGGGAGGATTGTTAGAAGCAATCAGGGGGATCTGAACGAACTGGGGCGTGATCCCCCCGGTGTTCGGCGGATTTTTCTGCATCTCAGCGACTTCTTCTTGAGGAATGACACGGTTTGAGGATGCTGGATTGTCATCAGCATAGAAGAGCTGAAAAGTGGGAGCGGGCATTTGCCGGAGCTGATCGCGGGCATCGGTCAGTGTTTGCAACGCTGACCATTGACCACGTGTCATGGGCAGACCAATCAGTGATTCTTCGGGCTTTTGAAGATCAACGGTCACGCCTAACTTTGCGGCATCGGTGAGCAATTCTTGAATGCGCACCGGGTCCTCGAGCGCGGACGTGCCATCGCTGTTGAGGCGGGAAGCCAGCACCTCACGAAGATCCCGTTTGTGGGGCATCTGCGGGTAGATTTCGCGATGCAAAATCAGCGCCAACGTAGGCTCATCCACTGTCATGTCACAACCCGCAAGAGCAGCAATGGCCTGCGCAGCTTTGAGGAAACTGATCGGGCCTGAATGAAAGGTGATGGGCCGTGAAGCAGCGTCTGCAGGCACTGTCACTCGCAACTGATCCAAAATCGCGGTCTTACGGTAATTCAGCTCTCGCAACTGCCCCTGCAGCAGCCCCAGCGCCTGATTCAAGGGCACCTGATCGAAGTGAACCTCGGTCAGAAAAAAGGTATCCAAACGTGCGGGGAGCGGGATCGCCTTTTCTTGAGCCTGGGGCACTGAATGGACAGCGACTTCGGGCACCGAGCGCTGAGTTTTCCCCATCAGTGGCGACACGAGCTGAGAACGCTGCTTTTTGGTCACCGGATGCTGATTGGCCACCGTATTTTCAGGGGTCAATGGCCAGAGCATCCAGGTGACGAGTCCCAGCACAGCGATCGCAGCGGCAAAACGAAGAACAGCCCGATATGCCAAACCAAGGGGGGGCTTGGAGGGGCTCTTCCGCAGACTTTCCCGAGAAGCTGCAAGAGGGAACTCCACGGCGGCATACCGAGCTGCTTCACCCCGATGTTTGACAGTGCTGTCGAGGAGTGATTCGAAACGTGACGCTGCCGCGAACTCGCGAGCGCACTCAGGAGATTCAGCGATGGCCCGCCACAGACGCTCAGCTTCATCAGCGGTCGCCGTCTCATCCAGCCAGCGCAAGACCAGCCGACCAAACTCAGGACTGTGAGGTTCGAGTGGCATGGTTATGAGGGCAGGCCGAGGCGCCGCTGCACGCATTCACGCAGCTGTCGGCGCACCCGACTCAGGGTTTGATAAAAGGCCTCCAACGAAAGTCCCGCATCCAGGGCAATGACATCCGCAGGCATGTCCTTGTGGTAACGATCTCCGATGAGACGCGCGCTGCGCTCTGGCAGCAGCTCGAGACAGAAATTCAGAGCTTTTTCACGATCTTGCCAAGCCGACTCCGCCTCCTCACGTCCATGACCAATCGAAAGCATCTCCAGAGCCTCAGGCGTGCAGCTCTCTGGCAGACGCGACCGCAGGCGGCGGTCTTCGAGGATCTTGCGGGCAGCGATTCCCCGAGCCCAAGCGCCAAAGGGCCGCGCCGGGTCATACAGATCGAATTTTTTCCACAGGATCATCGACACTTCCTGGAAGACATCTTCACGCGTCACCGTGTCCCGCACTGCCGCCCCGATAAACGCACGCAGATCCGATTGCGCGGCGAGGAACAGGGGTAAAAAGGCGTCGTGGTCGGACATGCAAAGGATGGTCTGCAGCTCTTTGTCAGAATCGGCATAATCCTGACAAGTTTTCTTTTCCAACCCCCAAAAATCCCTGTGATCCTGTTCATTCAGCGCTTTTGGAGCCCTCGCAGCGGATCACCACGCCCCCATTTCCATCTGATTTTCGCACTTTTGCCACCCACGCCGGAGTTTGTCGGCAAAGGACGCCTGAGGTCGATGCCAGTCTTGCCACACAGGTTCACCTTGTTTGCACGCTGTCCGAGTGTGCAAACTAGCGAGGGAAGACAAACCGGTGCAACCTTCTCGGGAAGCAGGGCTTTGAAACTAAAGACAAACACTCCCGAGCCAAGTCCGCCAACTCAGTTCAGCGGGGCGAGTTCAGGGAGGAGGAATTGGCCGTCTTTGCGGATCAATTCGTCATCAAACCAGATCTCGCCACCTCCGTAATCGGGGCGTTGAATGTTGACGAGGTCCCAGTGAACTTGACTGCGATTGCCATTGTCGGCGACGCCTTCGTAGGCCTGGCCAGGGGTGAAGTGAAAGCTACCGGCGATCTTTTCATCAAACAAGATGTCGCGCATGGGCTCACGAATCTCGCGGTTAAAGCCAATGGCGAATTCGCCGATGTAACGGGCACCTTCGTCACTGTCGAAGATCTTATTGATCGCAGCCGTGTTGTTGGCTGTTGCGTTGACGATTTTGCCTTTGGAGAACTCGAGCTTCACATTGTCGAAGGCGATGCCCTGATAAATGGTGGGGGCGTTGTAGCTGATGACACCCTCAACGCTGTCCTTCACCGGCGCGCTAAAGACTTCCCCATCAGGGATGTTGTGGCTGCCTCCGCAGACGATGGATTTGAGTCCCTTGAGGCTGAAGCGCAGGTCGGTGCCAGGACCTTTGATGTGGACGTTCTTGGCCTTGTCCATGAGCTTTTTGAGCTGGTTCATGGAGGGCGTGAGAGCAGCGTAGTCGAGCAGGCAGACGCGGAAGTAGAAGTCCTCGAAAGCCTGGGTGCTCATGCTCGCTTGCTGTGCCATGGCAGAGGTGGGCCAGCGCAGGACACACCAGCGAGTGTTGTTAACGCGCTCGTTTTGAAAGGGGCGCAGCTTGGACATCACCAGCTTCATTTTTTCGGCTGGGACATCGTTGTTCTCTGTGATGTTGTTGCTGCCACGGACAGCGATGTAGCAGTCCATCTTTTTCATCAGTTCGAGCTGATGTTCGGCGATGACTTCATACTGCGCCTCTTGCGCATGCATCATCATCTCGCGTGAAACAGCGGTGTCATGCAGATGGACGAGCGGGTGGGCTTTGGCATCCACCACAGCACGGATCAACGACTGAGCCACGTAGTTGGGCACATCAAAACAGTCGATCCAGACGAGGTCACCTTTTTTTACCTGAGTGGAGTAACGGACAAGTTGGCGGGCGAGTTGATCAACGCGAGGGTCGTGCATGAATCGGTTATAAAGCGAATGATGCCGAGGTAAAGACGGGACTTTAAAGAGGGCTGTTTTCCTGCGGAGAGAGCCACCCTTTAGGGGTTCTTTTTGAACTCAACCTGACCGCTGAGAATGGCGCTGCTGGTGGGCGTGGTGGCACCCGGTGCGTCGTTGGGAAGACGGGGAAGAAGAAAGTAACCCACTCCGAAGGTCTGGAGACCGTCATTGATGATGA
>JAIXVB010000449.1 GCA_027483245.1 Verrucomicrobiaceae bacterium
ACCACCCACTCAATCGAAAACGGCCTAGCCAAGTCATAAGCCACATTTTTGTCACCGACTTTCCAAATCACCATCGCAGTGATTTTAGCATCGTCATGAACGGAGATTTCTAAAATCGTTGGCGAATTCGCTGACTCCGCAGGCACCACAGGTTGAGTCAGCACCGGCTCCTGGGCGAGCAGCATTCCTGAAAAACAGAACGCCCCCAAAGCCAACCTGCGAGCCAAAATCACCAAAGGAGGAGTCATGAGCGCCAGCGACAAATGCATGGTTATAAAAACAGACTTTTCACAGTGCAAGTCAACCCTTTTGGAAGCTCTGCAGCTTACATCAAGCTTCCTCGATCAAAATCTCCAGCGTGTCAGCCGCTGCTTTTTCAGGCTGAACGAGCACCGCACCTTTGAGCAGTCGGCAGAATTCTTTTTTGGTCACCTGATGCACGCTGCCTTCTTTGGAGGCGAGGTCTTTCATGACTTTGTATTCGATGGACATGCGTGCCCATTTCACGATGCGAAAATACTGTTCCCCTTGCTGCCAGATCTGGCCTTGTTCCAATTTCATCACTTTCCTTAGCGCGTGAAGTTTGCCTTGGCGACGAGAGATTTAAACGTTCCGTGACCACTGGCTTCAGGCATGCGGATCGGGAGACCCGACGATTCACAAGCTAGACTTCGGCCCTGCGTCCATGATGACACCAAGATGAAGTGGATAACGGCCCGAAGGCTGCTCTGTATGGATTCACTTCATGAATTCTTCATCCATTCCTTGGAAAGTCCTATCCTCAAAAATCGCTGTCAATGTGCTCTCCGAGGGCTGGGGACTCTCGACGCCGGATGAGGGGGAGCCGCAGACACGCCATTTTACGGTCGATATCTTTTTTGATTCGCCGTTTGCCTCGCCACCGGTGGTTCAGATTGGACTCACGGGATTCGACATCGATCAGCGCGACAGCGCGCGGCTCTCCGTTTCCGCCGATCAGATCACCGAGTATGGCTTCCAGGCAACCATTAGCACCTGGGCAAACACACGGGTTTATGCCGTGGAGCTGAATTGGTTCGCGCTTGGGGCCTGAGTCTCAGGGCTGGACGAGCACGCGTAAGCTGGAGTTCAAAAAACTGGCGCGCAATTCTTTGACCTGTGCAACGGAGACTGCACTCAGGGCTTTGGGCTGCTTCTTTCCGCCGACCAAAAAGTGTCGCAAGGCGGCGATGAAAACCTCAGGCTGATCTTCGATTTCCAGGCTGAGACTTGCCGGGAAAAGAGCGTCGAGCATGACGGTGCCGTGCTCGGTGATTTGCATCAGTTCCTCGGCCCAGCGCAGAACGGTTTCGACGGCGGTCTCTTCAGCGGAACGCTGAGCCACCAAGGCCAACAAATCAGCTCGTGTGGCCACATTCATGAGCAGGGCCAGGAAGAACCGATGTTCAGGCTCAGTGATCTGGCTGCGCATGCCTTTGATGGTGTCTCGGTGCACGCATTCGCGAAGTGTCTCAGCGACTCCTTGGGCCAGTTTGCCATGCTTTTTCTCAAAGCTCGCCAGAGCTTCTTCCCAAACACCGAGGTTTTCAAGAACTCCCATGGCATGCTGGAGAATGTAAAAGCCACGCTCAAAATCCAGCTCGCCGAGCATCTCCAAAACCAACCCTGGATAACTGGGGTCTTCGATCTGAGAGAGCACATCCAGCAATTGCTTCCGGCGCATTGTCAGCGTGTCCGAGAACATCGGGTCCAGCGCGATGTGGGGAGGCAAGTAATTGAACTGCGGGCCTGTGCCCGGATCATTCTGGGTGCGCACCACCACGGTGACAGAGGGAGTGTCGAGATGGAAGAGGGAGTGAATGCAGCTTTTGCCTGAGATGATTGGCACAGTGCGACCTGTTTCCAGGAGTTCGATCTCCTTCATTTTCACTTTTCCCATTTGCAGGTGAGGCGTGATGGCCTGTGTTTTTTGGAACTCATAGTGCGCATGAATGCTGGACCCCGCCATGACATGAAAAGCACCTGAGAACTCATGCTGATGAATGTCCGTGGTGCCATCCATCCAGAACAAGAGCTGGATGTAAAAACGCGGATGTTCATAGGCCACCAATTCGGGCTGACCGAAACCCGACTGAGTTTGCAACGGCTGCTCATCTTCCAGCAAAAATTCACGCACCAACTCAGCCAGATCCACGTGCTCAGCTGGGGAGCGTTCATCCAAAGCCACACGTGCGATTTCAGGGAAAGCCTCGAGAGAAAAATTCGTCTGCTTCCAGCGCTGCAACACCGTGTGGCCGAGTTCCTTGAAAAATGAATCCATTCGACATCCTTCCGCCATGCCTTCAGGCCTCACAACCAGCTTTCATCAAGAAGACGATGTCTTCGGTCGCTGAAGTCTGCGTTCACTCTTGCGTTGGCGTTTCTACACGCTCTTTTCCGGTCGTGGCAGCAGTAGGCTCGTGCCATTGCTGATCATGAAACCTTTCCTCACCCTTGCTCAAGCGCTCACGCCCGATGGCGCTGAACTCACGCTGCATGCGCATGACACGCACTTTTATCTGCGGATCAATCGCCAGCCACTGATGGGGACCAATGCCTCTGAATCTGAGCGGGTGCTGGCAGAGCTGGCTTGCGCGAAGCTCAAGTCGGTGAAAGCGCCGCGAGTCTTGATCGGGGGGCTCGGCTTTGGTTTCAGTCTGCGCCA
>JAIXVB010000501.1 GCA_027483245.1 Verrucomicrobiaceae bacterium
ACAAAGCGATGTGCTTGGCCATCAATGAAGTAACCAGGGAGCATACCAGTTACCGCAGAGGTTGCAGAAATGGTCGGTCCCGTGGTGAAGATGGCTTGTTCAGCATTGTTGCTGGTGTTCGCAATGCCAAGACGGCTTGCTGCGGCTGGCACAAACACAAGCGTCCCACGGCCCGTTCCTGCTCCCGCGCTTGCCGATGCACGATTCACAGAAGAAGCCGTAAAGATGGCGTCACCTGTTCCCTGTGAGGAGAGGAAAATACGGGCACCGCGGTCAAAGGAAAGATCACCCACGACCTCGGAGGCTAGATTGACGTTGTTTCCACCGGTAACATTAACGCCAGCACCGTCGAGTTTCAGAACTGTGTTATCATCCCAACGATTGCCCGAGGCCTGCGCATCTTGGAAGGTGAGCAGACTTCCTGGGTGGAAATTGATGTTGGTGTAAAATTGGCCTGTGCCCGCATTGTCACGAAGAGAGCTACCGTTCTCCGTGCGGAGGTTACCATACACATCAATCAACGCACCAGCATTTG
The DNA here is from genome assembly GCA_027483245.1 of Verrucomicrobiaceae bacterium. GTDB lineage: Bacteria > Verrucomicrobiota > Verrucomicrobiia > Verrucomicrobiales > Verrucomicrobiaceae > Prosthecobacter. The sequence continues at coordinate 536 of JAIXVB010000501.1, forward strand.
AACCCAAGGGCCCTGCGGTATTACTGGCATTCATGCCCTGATTGAAACGGAGGTTCATACCGCGTGAAACAACGGTTTGCCCTGTGTATGTATTCTGGTCCTGTAGATAAACAAAGCCCGTGTAAAGATCACCTGCAGGTCCAAGCTTGCCTTGTGAACCAATCAAAACGTCCGTGGCACCACCAGCATCTGTCAAATTGCCAGTGCCTGCTAAGAGGATATTCAGAGTATTCACACTACCACCGCCAAAACGATAAACACGATTGGTGCTGGTTCCACCAACCACGCTATCTGGGAGATTGGCCAAACCAGGAATGATGGATCCAACACCGGTGCCGGTCAGAGTCCGATCTCCAACATTTCCGAAGAAGACACGACCATTGCCAATTGTGCTTTGATCCAGATTCTTGTCCAAAGTGCCGCCTTCAAACGCAATAATGCTGTTCTCGTTCGAAGTTGGGTTTGTTGTAGCAATCATGGACTGATACTCCGCCTGAGTGAAGCTAACTGTCGGGCGCAGAACAGCAGGCGAGTAGGAAGTGCCTGTCAAAACGATCTGCTGTCCCAATGCGGTATTGATGTTGGTTGTCGCACGGACTCGCATCTGAGCTCCCGGATTGACATAAATCGTGCCCGTACCGAGTGTCGCCGTATTATTGTGTGTGTGACGATTCCCCCAATCAAGGAGGCCTGCATTCAGATAAATAGGCCCTGTCAGATTGTTATTTGTAGAATGAACCCATAGAGTGCCAGTGCCTATTTTGTTGATCAGTACTTGACCACCACCAGTTGTAATGGAGTTGGCAACACCCGAGGTTCCCGCAGCTCCACCAAGGACCAAATCAAGGCCATTGTTCAAGAATGCATTTCCCAACAATGTCGTCGTGCCCGCAACGGCCATGCCGTAACCATTGCCACCTGCAACCGTCAGAATTTGGGAGCCTAATGTCAGGTTATTAAAAGTAACCATCTTGTTCCCACTTGAATTCATGTTCACCGCAAAGAACCCAGAATTGATCGTGCCACTTGGTGTGTCCGTGTAAGTAAAGGTGTTGGGCGAAGGCACTGACGCAACATTAAGGGTCACAACATTTGCACCCACCGTGATATTCACGCTCTGGCCAACAACGAATCCGTGTTCACCAGGCAGAGTCGCTGTCACTACATTTCCTGCTCGGGTGTAGGTTCCTTGATAAGAGTTACGATCCAGATTGATTTGGGATGAACCATTGATCACCAAATCCTGTCCGACGCCCGAGCCACTGGTGTAGCGCACAAATTCCACATCGTTATCTGCGGCACCTGAAGGAGCTCCATCGACACGCAAATCAAGCACACCACCCAGAATAGTGATCGTGCTGCCTGTTCCAAGACCTCCTGAAACAAGATTTGTAGTAGCTCCTGCTGCGACATTCGTGGCTCTCGCCAACACTTGCAGATTCCCCCCTTGGAGAACAGTGCCACCTGACCAGTCGTTGAGGCTGGCGACGTTCTGCAAGAATAGCGTTCTCGTTTTACCATCGCTTGGACCTTTGATGAGCATACCGTTTCCGGTCACCTTCCCCATCAGGAAGGCATCGTTTGCGCCACCAGAATAGTTGTTATCAACAGAGAATGAAGAGCGTCCCACCAATGTCGTGGTGCCGTTGAACTGAATGCTGAAAGCGTCGTTGGTTGGCCCCAGCAATCTGAGCACTTGACCCACATCGCCATTGTTCTGGCCAAAGGTCAAATTGTTGAAAATCATTCTTCTCGAACTGATGCTTCCGCCAGCTCTGTCATAGTTGATGGTTGCCACTGAAACATTGTCACCAAGCACAATGCTGTTGTTGAACGAATACGTTCCTCCACCGGCTGTCCAACTGTCATTTCCGATGCGCAGGTTGAGCGTCGTATTGTTACCTTGGAAGATGATGCTGCCACCATTGCCACCCATGACGGAGGCGATGTTAGTTGCTGAAGTGCCTGTGTATTGGAACTGAAGAGCACCTTGCTGAATGCGGATGTCGCCACTGAAGTCAGGCTGCTCAGAGAGAATCTGGAATGTGCCCGAACCAAACTTGGTAATGCCTGAGGCCTTGATTCGGCCTGAGGTCGTGTTGTTGGCCAGGATTCCAACATTCAGGGTATTGTTGTTGTAGAGGATCAACTCTTCAGTTCCAGAAGCGCCTGCCCAAAGACCCGTCTGAACGGTTCGCGCGCCATTGATGATGAATCCACCGCTTCCAATGATTAGGCGATTGGTCGTATTGGTTGCTGTCGTCGCCGTGTTGAGGTTAACATCTGAATCAATGCGAAGAGCATAGGAGGAGAAATCGGCACCATTCAGCACCAAGGCTCCATTCACAAAAGCACGATCATTAGGAGCCAGAATCGTAGCCGCCAAGGTAGCAGCACCTTGGACACGATCAAAGCCAGCAACGACATAACCCGTGTCGGCATTGTAAGTCACAAACTGACTGTCTGAGGCACTGATCATCCAAGGAGCGACCATTCCATTGATCACCGCTGGAGCTGTCCCAGTGATGATCAAACGCTCATCAGAACCAAGGGTGCCACCGTTGTGGGTAAACTGAACAGTGCTATTCCCCGTGCGTGTGATGCTTGGCGTGCGAAACTCTGTTCCGCGCCCTACCACTCCACGGACGATCTGAATTTGGTTAGTGCCTTGGTTCGCTGTGATCGCCCCGACGGTCTCAACCACCTCAACAGCCGCATTGCCTTGCAGACGAAGAATCGAGTTGTTCAAGCTCAAAGGTGTTGAATCACCCCAGCGGCCTTCTGTCGCTGTGACAGGCAGCACACCCGCGCTGGTATTGTCAAAACGAAGAGTCGAACCTGGTCGCAGAGTCACAGGAATATTGGCACCGGAGCCACCTTTCAAGAAGGTGCCAGCTTCACCCGCCACATTGAGGGTACCATACACATCAAACCCAGAGGTTTGCATAGTCCCGCGAAAATCGAGAGTGCTGCTGTTATTGATCAACGTAGAACCCGTGTAGTTTTGATTTTGAAGCAAGACTACGGTGCCGGTGCCATTCGATAGGGGGGCGACGTTCTGGACAGTGATTGGTGTTCCCACGATCAAGCTCGCAGATTTCGAGGCATCAATGTCTGTCAGGACATTTTGATTGCCGTTGGTGCCGAAGAACAGGGTGTTCCCACCCGCGCCGAGACGATAG
>JAIXVB010000558.1 GCA_027483245.1 Verrucomicrobiaceae bacterium
CCCATCACGTCTAACCAACTTTATTCAATAACAGATATCCCTTTTTGTTCAGCTCTGTTAATGATCAACATTTGTTCGATCGCTCGTTAGACTCTCTTGGCACGCTTGCGCATTAGGGCCACCCAACGATCCACGGACTTGTTGGGAGCGTCTCCCAGACTCCGTGATTCACGGTTGCGTCGGTTGCTGACCACCTCCATTCCAAGCGCCTCTAAAGCTCTTAGTGCGAGGCGGTGCTCCACATCGAAGTAGCTGGTGATGACCAGCATTCCGTCTTCTCGTAGCTTGGCGATTCCTTGGTCGAAGATCTTTTTCCAAAGTTCCTGCCCGTGCCAGAAGTTTTGGTGACGCAAGAACACGAGATTAAAGTCGTCGCCTAACTCCTTGTGCTGATGGATTTGCGTGGCGTCCTCGATCAGAAATTCTGCCGGGAGGTGTGCGTGTTGTTCTCGGGCTTGCCGGATTTCTCGAATGCGAATGTCTGCCCCCACCATTTGAACGGCCCCACCTTGCTTCAGCTCTTGCCCGACCGTGATCAGTGTCTCGGCTTCATCGCAACGTCCGCAGGCTAGGTTCAGAATCTTCATATCTCCCTTACCTGCCATGTGGGGGTGGAGGGAGTCATGCAGCAGCGTTTTAAGCTTGCCCATATCTTCTGCTATCTGACTTCCTGCCCATGCGGTAGGGAGATGAAGTGGGCTGTCATTCTCCGTGGTCATCTGTTACGGCCTCCACGTTGGGTTAGGGTTTAACTCAAAACTTCAGTTCTTCGTTGAAGATCATTCGTGCAGCTTGCGCCACGTCTTTATCGCCGCGGCCTGAGAGATTGACGATGATGACTTCATCCTTGCCCATCTTGGGTGCGACCTTGATCACTTCAGCAATGGCATGACTGCTTTCCAGCGCTGGGATGATGCCCTCGACTTGACTGAGCTCTTGGAAAGCCGCCAATGCTTCTGAATCAGTCGCGTAATTGTATTGAACGCGCCCTTCATCATGGAGCCAGGCGTGTTCTGGCCCAATGGCCGCATAGTCGAGACCTGCACTGACGCTGTGAGTGAGTTCGATCTGGCCGTCATTATTGGCCAGTAACCATGTTTTCGTGCCTTGAAGGACACCCAGCCTGCCACCTTGGAAACGCGCAGCGTGGCGTTCTGGCACGATGCCATCACCTCCAGCTTCGACACCGGTCATTCGCACATTCGCATCATTCAAGAACGGGTGGAAAAGACCGATGGAGTTGCTGCCACCCCCGACACAGGCGACGAGGAGATCCGGCAGGCGCTGCTCACGCTCGAGGATCTGCTGCCGAGCCTCCACGCCGATGATTCGGTGAAAATCACGCACCATCATGGGAAAAGGATGCGATCCGAGTGCTGATCCGAGTATGTAATGCGTTGTGTGCACGTTCGTGACCCAATCACGCATCGCTTCATTGACCGCCTCTTTGAGCGTCGCTTGACCTGCGGTGACCGCGACAACCTTGGCTCCCAAAAAGCGCATTCGTGCGACGTTTAACGCCTGACGCTCCATATCGACCTGGCCCATGTAAATGGTGCAGTCGAGACCAAATCGGGCGCAAACCGTTGCGGTAGCGACGCCGTGCTGGCCAGCGCCCGTCTCAGCAATGATCCGCTGTTTACCCAGGCGCTGAGCTAGAAGCGCCTGTCCAAGGGCATTGTTGATCTTGTGCGCCCCAGTGTGCAGCAGATCTTCACGTTTCAGGTAAATGCGTGCGCCACCCAGCTTTTGCGTCCAGCGTTCGGCGAAGTACAGCGGGGTCGGGCGCCCCACATACTCATGCAAGAGTCGATTGAGCTCAGTTTGAAAAAGCGGATCCGCTTTCGCGCGTTCGTATTCTTCAGAAAGCTCATTGAGTGCCGACATCAGCGTCTCGGGCACAAACATGCCTCCGTAACGACCAAAGTGGCCGTGTTTGTCGGGCATCACAGGAAAAGAGGCAGCAGTAGCGATCATGGTTAGCGGGAAAGTAATATGGAATACGCCTGAAGGCAAAGTTTGAGCACATTCGCTGAATTCAGCTCCCCACTCCTGCGCTGCCCACGGCCTTTGTCACCTTGCATTCTTGTTTGAAGGCGGCTTGATGGCAGGGCTCTTGCGAACACTCCCCTCATCATGACCGATTGGAAAAACTGGCAACCCACCGTGCGCGCGACGCTCATGTTCATCGTCGATGAGGCCCTGGGCCAAGTGCTGCTCATTCGCAAAAAACGCGGTCTCGGAGCGGGCAAAATCAACGGTCCCGGTGGTAAAATGGACCCCGGCGAGACTTCCATGGAATGCGCCATTCGCGAGACCCAAGAGGAATTAGGCGTCACGGCTTTGAATCCCGTCAAGCACGGCGAACTGTGGTTTCAATTTGTTGATGGTTTAGCGCTGCATGTGGATGTCTTTCGTGCCACGGAATGGACCGGTGAAGCCTACGAGACCCCCGAGGCCATCCCCCTTTGGACCTCTCTTCAAGCCTTGCCCTTTGAGGAAATGTGGGCCGATGATCGTTTTTGGCTCGCCGAACTTTTGATCGAGCAGCGGCATTTCATTGGCCGGTTTGTTTTTGACGATGACCAGATGCGGTCAGACGAAATCGAATGGCTTTGAGAATCAGCGACGCAGGCCTTGCACGCGCGATTGCATCTCCTCAATCACAGGGGCTAACTCCATTTTGGCTTTCACGGGCAGCTCACGCAGGAAAAAGACCGGGTCTTCGCCGATCATAAAGTCGAGCATCTCCTGATCTTGCTTGGCTAGACGATCCCCGTCGGCGCTCTGCCCACGGAGACTCTTCACGTCACTACGGATGCGACCCGTCATGCGCTTTCTCTCCTCTGCAGACATCAGCTTCAGGCCCTTAGCGATCATCTCAAAATAAACCTCCACCGTGCGGTTCACATACTCCTTCTGCTCCGCCTCCGTGAGACTGGCAAAGAACCGATCCACCTTGTCCTGATGATCTTCACGCAGACGTTTCCGCTGGGAGGCATCCAGACGAACCATGTTGGTGATCACTCGGCTCAAGTGTTCTTGGCGAGCTGCCTGATGGCCCTCTTCAGGACTGTTCCAGGGCGACTCTTCCATGAGTTCCACCACCTTTTCGGGCCATGAGACCAGATGATCCGTCTCATGCATCACGACCCAGACACAGAGCCACACCGCAGCGAGGGCAGCGCCAGCGATCAGCCAATGTCTGGAGCGGTTATTCATGCTTTGCGTTTGAAACGTTTGTTCAGGATCGACAGAAACTCGCCCGCCTCATCCACGCCCAGCTTCTGAGTCACTCCGAAGTAAGCCGCTGCAGCCACGACAATGGTCCCCGCCAGAAGCGCGAACTGCGTGATGAAGCTCATCTCCGCCCAGCCAGACATCAGCGTCTCTCGCGCAGCCAAACACACGCCGGTCATGAGGGCGATCCCCACCAGCAGTTTCACGAGCACTTGAGAGAGTGAACGCGTTTCCAGCCCCTGAGCATACTTTCTCATGCACACATACAGAGTCGTGAAATTCGCCGCGAGACCAATCGCTGTTGCCCAAGACAACGCCGTGTGATCCCACTTCAGCACGAACACAGTGGTCGTATTCAGCAGCAGATTCAGCACGATCACACCCAGGCTGATGTACATGGGCACAAAGCGTTTATCGATCGTGTAAAAAGCCGGCTGGAGGACCTTGATCGCGGAGTAAAACACCAGACCAAAGGCATAAGCCTGCAAAGGGCCAGCGGTCATCTCCACATCATAGGCGGTGAACTTTCCATGCTCAAAAAGGATAGAAATGATCGGCTCCGCCAAGATCGACAGCCCAACCGCGCAGGGCAGAGTCAAAAACAGCACCAATCGCAGTCCCTTGGCCAAAGCGCCGCGGAAAGCCGGTGTGATGCCCTCCGTCGCCAAGCGTGAGAGCATGGGCAGAGTCACGGTGGCCACCGCAACTCCGAAGAGCCCCAGAGGCAACTGTTGCAGCCTTTGGGCATTCGCCAGCCAGGCCAGCGACGATTCCTTTCCTGGAGTGAAGGAAGCAAAGACCGAGTTCAGCAGCACCGTGATTTGCGTTCCACTCGCCGCAAGCATGGAGGGCCACATCAGCCGCAGCACCTCACGCACGCCGGAGTCTTTCCAGCCGAAATCCAAGCCAAATCGAAAGCCCACCTTGTAGAGAGACGGCAGCTGCACCAGCAATTGAAGCATGCCGCCAATGAGCGTGCCGATGGCGAAACCCGTCAGACCTTTTTCAGAAATCTGTCCCTCACGGAAACCAGGGTCGATCACCCACGCGAGAATCACCCCGCCGACGATGCAGCCGAGGTTAAAAAAGGCCGAGGCCACCGCAGGAATGAAAAACACCCGCTTGGAGTTCAGCATACCCATCACCAGGGCCGTCACCGAGACAATCGCGATGAAGGGATACATGATCTGCGCCAGCCACGTTCCCAGTACCTTGGCCTCCTCTGACAAACCCGGGGTCAAAATGCGAAACAGCAGCGGCGCTAACACCACACCCGCCACCGCGACTAGGCTCATGAAGCACATCGAGAGCGTCAGCATCTTCCGACCCAGCACCCACGCTGCTTCATCGCCCTCATTCTTGATCTTCTTGGAAAACGTCGTCACAAACGCGGTGGACAGAGCCCCTTCCGCAAAAAGATCACGCAGCATGTTTGGCGTGCGGAAAGCGGCCGTGAAGATCCCTGCAAAGGCAGATCCAAACAGTCCATTCAGCAATTGATCCCTCACCAACCCAAGCAGGCGACTGCAAAGAATCGCGATGGAGACCACGCTCGTGCTGCGGGCTTGAGAAGGGGCGGTCGTGGAGGCAGGGTCTTTCGGGGGAACACTCATGAAGCAGAACTTCTGGGAAAAGCATCGCAGGCGGGCAAAACGGTCCGCTGCGCCGCAGAGCGCTAGTGGTAGAGTCGTCACGCCCCTGGCGTCAACCGGTTCATTCACACGCCCCTGCCACGGATCGACAGGCTCAAACCGACCGTTTGAGCGGTCGATTAAGCCCTGACAAATCGCCCCAACACTGTTTTGATCCGCCCGGCGACTCACTTCCTTCGATCCCATGAAGCAATCTGACCTGCATTGGCAATACGATGAATTCAAACCTGTCCGCCGTGACTATGGCTGCCAGAAATCTAACAGACTCTCCAAATGAACGAAGACGCTCTCCTCCACTACCTCACCAGCACGTTTGAAGACGTTCAGATTCAGACGGTCCAGGGTGATCATTACATTTTCTACCAAACCGAGCGCCACTTCCCTTTTGCCACGCTCGTGACGAGTGACGCCCACGACACCGTCTCAGACTTGAACCGTCCAGGGATCTTTCGGCTCAACATCGGACTTTCACGCGAGACCTTTCACTCGGTGTTTGAAACAGACACCAACGACGAAGATTACACCGTGCTCGATCGACTCATGCCGCACCCCGTCTATGGGAAGATGCATTGGGTCTGCGTGCTGAATCCAGGGCCTGCCTCCGTTGAGACGGTGAAAACGCTACTCGCGGAGGCTTATGAAAGAGCTGCCACCAAGGGCAGCTGAAACTCAAAAGGGAAATGGACTGATGTCGAATTTCTCAGCGTTCTTGGACTCGAAATAACCGGCGCTGACTTTGTCGCGGAAAAGGGCGACCCAGTTGCCAAAGGCGTCCTGCGCCAAGGTCGTGTCATAACTGGCGGTGAGCTGCGGACGTGGCAGGCCGACTTGGCCACGCGTGGGCTTCGGGGCCTCTGCGGGGTTCTTTTCGCGCAACCAGCGGACAATGGTCCAGGAAGCAAACTCGAGTCGCACCTCCGCATTGTATTCGCTCTCCAGACGATACTTGAGCACGTCAAACTGCAGGGGTCCGACCGCGCCCAGAAGTGGGATGCGCACGGCGGCATCGGGCAATTCAAAGGGTTGAGCGACGCCTTCCTTCAAGAGCTGATCCAAGCCATCGCGGAAACGTTTGAACTTGGAGGTGTTCTCATTGTGCAGATACGCAAAGCACTCGGGGGCGAACTGCGGCATCTCGTCAAATTTGATGCCCGGATCATCGGCCAAGGTATCTCCCATGAGGAAATCATAATTGCCGACCAATCCCACCACATCGCCGGCCCAAGCTTCATTCACCGTCTCGCGCTCTTGAGCAAAGAGCCGCTGAGAATTGCCTAACCGCAGGCGTGTTCCCGTGCGGGTGTTGATCGCGCTCATGTCACGCTGGAAACAGCCAGAGACAATGCGGATGAAGGCCACACGATCTCGATGTTTCGGATTCATGTTCGCCTGAATCTTGAAGACAAAGCCTGAGAAGGCAGCATTGGCCGGATCAATGAACTGCTCTCCCGACATGCGCGGTGCAGGCGGTGGAGCCAACTCCAAGAAACGGTCGAGCATCATTTGCACGCCGAAGTTGTTCATCGCACTGCCGTAAAAAACGGGTGAGAGCTGGCCTTTGCGCACCTGCTCAAAGGAGAACGGTGAACCGCCACCTTCCAAGAGATCCAACTCATCACAGACGCGCTGATAAACCAATGGAGGAAGCGCATTCTTCACGCTCTCATCTCCGATGCCTTTGACATTCACAGGCGCACGAAACATGCCGCCGACGGTGCGCTCAAAGAGGTGCACTTGATTGGATTCGCGATCAAAGACGCCTTTGAAATCCACCCCATCTCCGAGCGGCCAGTTCATGGGGCAGGCGGCAATACCGAGCACACGCTCCAGCTCATCGAGCAGCTCCAAAGGCGGTCGCGCTGGGCGGTCCAGCTTGTTCATGAAAGTGAAGATCGGCACCCCACGGCGGCGACAGACTTCAAAGAGCTTCAGTGTTTGGCTCTCGATCCCTTTACCGGCATCGATAACCATGACAGCAGCATCCACGGCGGTGAGCACGCGGTAGGTATCTTCTGAGAAGTCTTTGTGGCCGGGGGTGTCCAGCAGGTTCACCACGCAGTCTTTGTATTCAAACTGGAGCACGGTGGAGGACACGGAAATGCCGCGCTGCTTTTCCAGCTCCATCCAGTCGGAGGTGGTTGCACGCTGATTCTTGCGCGCCGTCACACTGCCTGCCAACTGCACCGCTCCACCGTAGAGGAGGAGCTTTTCAGTGAGCGTCGTCTTGCCCGCATCCGGGTGGGAGATGATGGCAAAGGTGCGGCGGCGGGCGACTTCAGTAACGGCAGACATGAG
>JAIXVB010000011.1 GCA_027483245.1 Verrucomicrobiaceae bacterium
CAGCAGGTGAAGGGTGTCTTTGGCATGTCCACGCCACTGGCCAAACATTTCCTGCAAGTGAAGCTGAATGGCGATCAAGCCTTGCTCAAGGGCATCGCCAAGACACTGGTCGAGGAGTGTGAGTTGGATCAGGCTTTCATCGCTGAGCACACTGTGGGTTTTGAGACCTACACGGCTCATCTGCGCACGCTTGACTGGGCTGAGTTGGAGCGTCTCTCAGGTCTGAGTCAGGCGGACATGAAGTTGGTGGCGCATCAATGTGCGAGCGGTCAGCGCAAATTGATCACCTGCTGGGCCATGGGTCTGACGCAGCACAAGAATGCAGTGGCGACGATTCAAGAGGTCGTGAACATTCACCTCATGCTCGGGGCCATTGGCCGTGAGAGTGCGGGTTTATGCCCTGTCCGAGGTCACAGCAATGTGCAGGGAGATCGCACCATGGGGGTCTTTGAAAAGATGCCGGAGTGGTTCATGGACAATCTGGAGCGTGAGTGCGGTTTCCCGGTGCCAAGGCATCACGGCTGGGACACTGTGGCCGCCATTCGTGCGATGCACGAAGGCCGTGGCAAGGTGTTCTATGCGTTGGGCGGGAACTTTCTCCAGGCCACGCCCGACACTGAATTCACGGGCGAGGCCCTGCGCCGCTGTCGCCTCACCGTGCATGTCTGCACGAAGCTCAATCGCAGCCACTTGGTCACGGGACGGGTGGGTTTGATCCTGCCCTGTCTGGGCCGCAGTGAATGGGAAACACGTGGGGATGTGAATCAATTCCTCACGGTTGAAAACAGCATGAGCGTCGTCCACGCCTCGCACGGACATCTCGATCCCGCCTCGCCGCATCTGCTCAGTGAACCCGTCATCGTGGCGCGCACTGCAGCGGCGACTTTGGGTGAGCGGTCGAAGATTGATTGGGCCAGCCTTGTGGAAGATTACGATCGCATTCGGGAACTGGTGGAGCGCGTGGTCCCAGGCTTTGAGAAGTTCAACGAGCGCATTCGTCAGCCAGGCGGATTTTATCTGCCCAACACGGCGCGGGAACGCGTTTGGAAGACCCGCAGCGGTAAGGCTGAAATCCACACGCATTCACTTCAGGTGTTGGTCCCTGGTCCGGGGCAGCTTGTGCTCCAGACCTTCCGCAGTCATGATCAGTTTAACACCACGGTCTATGGCCTGAATGATCGTTATCGCGGCATTGGCAATGAGCGCCGCATCATTTTCATGAATCCTCAGGACATGAAAGAACGCGGCATTTCTCCGCTGCAACCGGTGGACATTACCAGCCACTTTCAGGGTGAGACTCGCGAGGCACCGCGCTTTCTGGCGGTGCCCTATGATCAGCCGTCTGGCAGTTGCGCGGCTTACTTTCCAGAGGCCAACGTGCTGGTGCCGATCGGCAGTTTCGCGGATGTCAGTCTCACGCCCACCTCCAAAAGCGTGCTCGTCACGGTCAAACCTTCTCTCTAATTTTCCCTTACCTTTATGAAACCCGCCCTCATCACGTTATTCGCTCTGATCGCCTCTTTTTCGGGAGCTGACATTGTTGAAAAACCCGTCGAATATCAAGCTGGTGATGTTCTCTGCGAAGGCTGGCACGCCTATGATGATGCCATCACGGGCAAACGACCTTCAGTCCTGATCGTTCATCAGTGGACCGGTGTCAGCGACAATGAAAAGATGCGCGCGAAGATGCTCGCTGAACTGGGCTACAATGTCTTCGTGGCCGATGTGTATGGCAAGGGGATCCGCCCCGTGCCACCTGCCGCTGGACAGGAAGCTGGCAAATACAAAAGCAATCGCCCCTTGTTGCGAGATCGAGTCAATGCGGCCCTGACCGTCCTGACCAAGGACACCCTTACGGACACGGGCAAGCTGGCCTGCATCGGTTATTGCTTCGGTGGCACGGCCGCCATCGAACTCGCCCGCAGTGGTGCGGTGGTGAAAGGAATCGTCAGCTTTCACGGCGGGTTGGATTCTCCCACACCGGCGGACGGCAAGAACATCAAATGCAAAGTCCTGGCCCTGCATGGTGCGGACGATCCCTTTGTGCCTGCCAAAGACATGGCTGCGTTTGAACAGGAAATGAAGGACTCTGGCGTGGACTACAAGCTCGTTCAGTATCCCGGCGCTGTGCACGCCTTCACGCAGAAGGCGGCGGGCTCCGACAACTCCAAAGGGGCTGCTTACAACGAGGCGGCTGACAAGGCATCCTGGGATGAAATGAAGGCCTTTTTCAGTCGCATCTTCACCGAATAAAGGCTCATGAAAGCGCTGTTTTCTCCTCTCTTCCTGCTCATGACCTGGGCTGGGCTCGCCCTGAGTGCTGAGCTGCCTGTGCCAGCGGAGACGGAGGCCACGGATTTTCTGCGCTTTCAGGAAGAGGAAGAGGGCGATTCTCTGCAAACGGCGATCGTGAGTTATGTCTCAGCCGGTGGTGTCACGGTTGATCTCGTGGGTGCCGTGCACATCGCTGATCGAGCTTACTTTGAGGCTCTGAATGCTCGCTTCAAAACTTACGACGCGGTCTTGTATGAACTTGTCGGGCGGCCCGTCGATCTCCGGCAGGATTTAAAAACAGGCGACGGTTCTGAGAAGTTGCAGTGGCTGGGCCAAGCGCAGGAAATGATGCGCAACACCCTCAAGCTGGAAAGCCAACTCAAGGGCATCGATTACCAGGCCAAAAACTTCGTTCACGCCGACATGAGTGTGGAGGGGTTCTTTGAATCCCAGGAAGAGAAGAAGGAGACCTTTCTCACCCTGTGGATGAAGGCCATTCAGGCCCAAAGCGCGACCTCTCGCGATCGGCCCCAGCCAGGGCTGGCTGATCTGCTGATGATTTTGCGCCAAAAAGACAGCTCGCCCGATCTGAAAAGGCTTGTGGGCCGTGAGTTTGATAGCATGGAGCAGCTGATCAATGGCATTGAGTCAAACGGCGGCACCAGCATCATCGGTGAACGCAATCGCCATGCGCTTGAGGTGCTGGAAAAACAAATTCAGGCCGGCAAAAAGCGTCTCGCCATTTTTTACGGGGCAGCACATCTGCCTGACATGGAGAAGCGCCTGTTGAAGATCGGTTACAAAAAAGAGAAGACCGATTGGCTCAAAGCCTGGGACATTCCGGCTGATAAGGAATGAAGTCGGTCGAAGGGTGGAAAAAGTGGCCCTTTTTGCGGGGCTCGTTTCAGCAACTCCCCAGGAACGGTAGCGTTCAGCGAGAAAACCTTCATCTTTCTGCAAAACAACAGTTGCATCTGCCGCACGAAAGCTATACTTCGCGCCCTGCAAATCAGCAGCCCTGCTCGGGTGGCGGAATTGGTATACGCGCAAGATTAAGGATCTTGTGCCGAAAGGCTTAGGGGTTCGAGTCCCCTCCCGAGCACCACATGACACTTCATGTGCGTTTTGATTCGATCCCCTCTTTGGGGTGCCGTAATTCTAGCATTCGCCCAGAGCCACGACGGACTCTGGGCAAATTCAGACAATCCTCCGCTTCCGTGAGGAAGGGTTATTTCTTCTTCTTGCGTGGGCTTTCCCAGGCGCGTTCGGGATCGAAGTTTTCGTTCTGCGTGGGCAATTGAGCGCCGACTTCTTTTTGCCAAGCATGCAGCTTTTCGGTGAGGCGAATGGCCACATCGGGCTCTGTCGCGGCCACGTTGTCTTGTTCACCCGCTTCACGGCGCAGGTTGTAGAGCTCGACCCGTTGATCTTCAAAAAACTCAATGAGCTTCCAATCGCCTTCACGAATGGCGCTGTAGGGAGTGGCGCTGCCGGAATGGTAATGCGGGTAGTGCCAATAGATGGAGTCGCGTTTCAGGTGGCCTTTGGCGGTGAGCAAAGGCATGAGCGATTCACCATCGACGATTTGGCCTTCTTTGAGGGGCGTGCCGGTGGCTTCGAGCAGGGTGGGCACGTGGTCATAGCTGATGACGGGCGAATCACATTCACTCCCAGCCTCAATCATGCCGGGCCAAGCGACGATGAGAGGGATGTGGACTCCGCCTTCGTAGGCGCTGCCTTTGCCTAGGCGTGCAGGGCTGTTGTCAGTGGGGCCTCGGTGCCATCCCTTTTCATTCACGGTGCCGCTGAGACCGCCATTATCGCTGGTGAAGATGAAGATCGTGTTTTCATCGAGAGCGAGCTTTTTTAAAGTCGCGCGCAATTGGCCCACGCTGTCATCCACACTTTCGACGAGCGCCGCATAGACTGGGTTGCTGTGTCCGCCTTGACCGCGTTTGGCCTGGTATTTGGCAATGACATCCGGTTTTCCCATGATGGGGGTATGGACGGCGTAGTGGGGCAGGTAGATGAAGAAGGGCTGCTCTTTGTTCTTCTCGATGAAATTGACCGCTTCCGCAGTGAGTCGGTCGGTGAGGAACTCGTCTTTGGGGCCCTCTTTGAGCGTTGGGATGTTGTAGGGCGAAAAGTAGCTGGGCGGCTGGCCGGCGTCTGTGCCGCCGATGTTCACATCAAAACCATGCTGTTCAGGGTAATGATCCTGGCCACCCAAATGCCATTTGCCGATGCTGGCGGTGGTGTAGCCCTTGGACTTGAGGCGCTCGGCCAAGGTTTCTTCCTCGTGCGGCAGATGTTTGGTCCAGTCTGGGATGGCAAGACGAGCATGCGGCCGCTGATGACCAGCGATCCAATCCGTGATGTGCAGGCGTGCGGGGGATTTGCCTGTCAGCACCGCAGCGCGTGTCGGCGAGCAGACGGTGCAAGCTGAATAAGCCTGGGTGAATTTCATGCCGTCTTTGGCAAGTTGGTCGATGTGGGGCGTCTGATAATAGGAACTGCCGTAGCAACCAAGATCGGTCCACCCCATGTCATCAATGAGCATGAGAATGACATTGGGAGGGCGATCTTGTGCCTGAGC
>JAIXVB010000371.1 GCA_027483245.1 Verrucomicrobiaceae bacterium
GTCATGGTGACGACCAATGACAATAAGCAGTATCCCGCTCGTGTCCTTGGAGCCAGTCAGGAGCGCGACATCGCCCTCTTGAAGATCGAAAGTCCGAAGAAGGATTTCACACCGCTGAAATTCGCCAATTCGGACAATTCAAAAGTCGGCCAAATCGTCTTCGCCGTTGGCAATCCTTTTGGCCTCAGTGGCACGGTGACGCAGGGCATCATCAGCGCACGGGATCGGCATTTGAGCGACAGCAAGATGGATTACCTGCAAACAGACACGGTCATCAACCCTGGCAATTCGGGTGGGCCGCTGGTCAACATCCGTGGCGAGATCATTGGGGTCAACGTGGCCATTTATCGCGGTGACCAAAATGTGCGTGCCTGGCAGGGCGTGGGCTTAGCGGTGCCAGCAAATGCTGCGAAAGCCGTGGTCGATGCCATTTTAAAACCCGGCAAAGCGGGCGCGGGTTATCTGGGGTTGGAACTCAGTGCTGAGGCGATCACGATCGATGCAGGTCTGGGCACCGCGCAGCAGGGAGCCTACATCACCGATCTGGATCCACGTTCTCCTGCGGCTCAAGGCGGGTTAGTCGCCGGAGATGTGATCACGGCGCTGAATGGCACGGGATTCCGCAACCCACGTGAGCTTCTGGACATGATCCGCAAAATGAAACCGGGCACCCCAGCGAAACTCACCGTTCTGCGGGAAGGTCAGCTCATTGAGTTGACCCTCGCGATTGGCAAACGGCCTGAAGTCAGTTGATCGGTGGCGTGGTTAGACAGTCGGGTATTCCCAAGGGGCCCGATATTCTCGGCTGAGCAGTTTGCTGGCTTCGGGATCGCCGATGATGACTTCCTTTTCAGCGTCCCACTCAATGCTGCGCCCGGCTTTCCAGCTCAGCATGCCGAGCATGGGCAGGCAGCTTGAGCGATGGGCGCTCTCGATGTCAGCCACAGGTTTGCGTTTCTTTTCGATGGCCTCAATCAGGTCAGCCCAGAGCAGGGCGATGTTGTGGCCATCGGGCTCTTGAAGCTGATGATCTTGATGCACCGCTTGGGCCTTGGAGTCCACGGGGTAAAAGGTCCAGCCATCTCGCCAGCCGATGTGAAGCACGCCTTTTTCACCGTAGAAATAGGCACCGATTTTGTGTTTCTCATTGTTGTTCTCCGCGAATTTGCGGTGTTCCCAGACGGCGGTGAATTGTTCGAACTCAAAGGTGGCCACCTGATGATCCGGGACATCCGTGGTTTGTTCTTTCTCATTCAAAACCGCCGGACCGAAGATGGGGCGGCCGCCTGCGCAGAAGACTTTTTTGGGCCCTTTTTCGCCACTCCACCAGAGCACCTGATCCAGCCAATGAACGCCCCAGTCGCCCATGGTGCCATTGGCATAGTCCTGGAAGTGTCGCCAGCCGCCCGGGTGGATTTTGGTATTGAAGGGGCGCATCGGAGCGGGGCCGCACCACATGTCCCAGTCCATTCCATCAGGCACCTTGCTGTTGGGTTTGGGGGTTTCCGGTCCGCCCTTGCTGTCTGCAAACAAACGCACCATACCGACTTTACCGACCTTGCCTGATTTGAGGAAATCCATGGCAGCCACGTGATGAGGGCCGATGCGCCGATGCAGCCCGACTTGGACGACGACACCGGTTTCCAGAGCCACCTTCACCATGGCTCGGCTTTCATTGACGGTGTGGCCGGTGGGTTTCTCCACCAGGACATGAGCTCCGGCCTTGCAGCAGGCGATGGTTTGCAGTGCATGCCAGTGGTCCGGCGTGGCAATGATGACGATTTCAGGTTTGGCCTCAGCGAGCAGCTCTCGATAATCCTTGTAACCCTTCGCTTCATCGCCGCTCTCGGATTTGACGTCCTCGAGGCTATTGGTCAGCACGGTTTCATCCACATCACAGAGGGCCACGACCTTCGTTCGACCCGAGGCCATCGCCTCGCGGAGGATGTTCATGCCCCACCAGCCGCTGCCAATGAGGGCGGTGCGATACTTTTTCCCCTCTTGGCCGAGAATGGGCAAAGCGGAGAGCGACAGGGAGGCGGCTGTGGCGGAGGTGAGAAAGGAGCGACGTGAGGTCATGTGAAGAGCATGAACGAACGGGCTGGCGCACGTCAATCTTCGGAATCACTTCTGGCGCGGCTTACGGACATTATTCTTCCTCTTCTTCTCCGTAAACGAGCGCTTCTTCATCCTCCGGTTCGTCTTCTTCCGTCTCGTTGAGATGGATGAAAATATCCCGGTCCGTCAGGGCCGTGCGGACGTCGAGTATGTCCTGGTCATCAATGCCCAACCAGAGGAGGGCAGGGTGGTTTTGCGGACCGGGGTGATGTTCATCCACGGAGTGCAGGGAGAATCCAAAGCGGCCATAAAATGGAATCGTCGCCTCATGGGTGCGCAACCAGAGTTCGACGGGGCGGTCCTCAGTTTCCAAAAGCGCGATGCGTGCTGCGAGCAGGGTGGTGCCAAAGCCGCGTCGCTGATACTCGCCATGGACCATGCCATAGACGAGAGTGGCGGTATCTGAGTCGCCAATCAATTCCAAGCCACCGCAGGCGATGACATCGCCCTCATACTCGACCACGAGGTAATACGAAGTTCCGAGCTCGAGGAATTCGGCGAAGTTGGTTAGGCGTTCGGGGTTTTTGGAATTGAGAGAGTTGGAGCGATAGATCTCCAGGCAATCGTCAAGGTCGTCTGGCTGATACTCGCGGATGCGGCACGGGGTCAGCTTGGGGCAGATTGCCTGAAGCAGGGGAGAGTTGAGCTCGCGCTCAGAGTCGAGATCGGGATCGCTGAATGGCATGGGGGAAGTCATCCGAGGGACAGGCAGCAGCGTCAAGCCCGGCACTGCATGAGAGGTGAAAACAAAAAAGCCGCCTTTTCACGGGGAAAAGGCGGCTTGAAGAAAAAACAATTGGAATTACCGAGCAGCGACGGCGGCCGTGCGGGCAGCAATCGTGGCTTGGTGAGCGGCGCGGAGACCTTCGAGACCACGATAGGTCTTGCCCACCTTGGCGCAAAGGCCACGGCTCACGAGACCCTGCAGTTTTTCATAGGAACGCAGGCGAAGCATTTCTTCACCCCCACTGACGGCGTTCTTCAGCTTGAGATTGTCATAGACGAGTTTGAAGAGCGCGTTGAATTCAAGAGTGTCACCAGCGGACAATACATTGACGAGCTCATCAGTTACGTGGTCAGGGACGCGGCGGGAGAAACGTGTTTTGCGAGTCGGAGTCGTAGCCATAGAGGCCTATAGAATAACACGTCTTTTGAGAGTTGCGACGCTTTTGTGACAGTTTGAAATTATTTCTCAGGTGAAGAACCTGACTCGATAGAAATGGTCCCTTGACACGTTCTAGGCATCGGAGGCTTCAACCTGTGTCTTCCCAATCATTTCGCGGCAATTTTGAACAGTTGCTTTTTGGTGCGAATGAAAAGAGCTCCGTCCGCTACCGCTGGTGCAGCTGTCATGGCATCTGGCAGTTTGTTTTCAGCCAGCAGCTCGAATTTGTTGCTGGCCTTAATCACGCGGGTATCGCCACGGTCATTGCTGAAGTAGAGGCGGTCTCCTGCGGCAATCGGACTGGGCAGGTGTTGGCCCGCGAAGCGATCTTCCCAGACATCTTCACCGGTGAGTGGATTGAGGCAGGTGACCACTCCACCACGGGTGGTTTGAAAAAGCAGACCGTTCACCAGCACAGGGCAGGACTCGCTGGCATTGCGCTTTTCGCGATCCCAGATCACGTGGCTTTCCGTGATGTCCCCCTTCATTTGGTCATTGATCCGCACGCCGAGTGTGTGGGAGCGCTCTGAGCCGGTGTTCAGGATCAGCACGTTTTGATAGATCAGGGGGCGAATCGCCGCATTGAAACCACCGTGGCGGATCGTCCACAGTTCCTTCCCTGTGCTCACTTCATAACCAAAAGCAGCGCGTGAACCGATGGAGACGAGCACCTGGGTGCCGTGAAGATCAAAGACACTCGGCGTGTGGTAAGCTTTGCGCATGTCGCCATCGCGAGTCGGTTTGCCTTCCGCATCCAGATCTCCGTAGTCCGTGGTGCGGTTGGTTTTCCAGACGGTGGTGCCGGTCTTTTTGTCCAGGGCCGTGACATACTGCTGATCAATGCCGTCAAAGGTGAGGATGAGCAGATCTCCATGAAGGGTGGGGGATGAGCCTGGACCGCGATAGTGGCGGGCGTTGATGTCACGGCGCTCCCAGACTTTTTCACCTGTGGCAGGGTTCAGGCGTGCGGTGCCATAGGTGCCGAAGTGGACATAGAGTGCGTCGGCTTCCAACACGGGCGAGGGGGCCGCGTAGTTGTTCAGGGGATTTCCCAGCTCTTCAGGCGTGGCGTTTTCAAAGAGCAGAATGTGGTGGACGATCTTTCCGGTTTCGCGATCCAGGCCATAAACATACTGCTTCTTGCCATCGGTCGTGGCGGAGGTGAACCAGATGCGATCGCCACCGATCACGGGGGTGCTGTGACCGTCGTCTTGCAGGTCTGTCTTCCAAACGATGTTTTCACCGGTTTCGAAGTTCCACTTGAGGGGCAACTTCGCGGCTTCGTCGGCGGGCACGATGCCATCGCGAGTGGGGCCGTTCTTGTCCGGCCAGAAAAGGGGAGTCGTGGCAGGCTGGGCGGTGGCAGCGAGAGCTGAAGCGAGCAGACAGAGTGTGGTGCGGGCGATGGCAGACATGAGCGGGATGTGACGGCTGAAAAGGGAGCGTTCTTGCAGAACAAACGCTGGGGAGTTGTGGGCAATAAGCTCAATGCGTGGAGACGTTGGCCTTAAATCTCCGCAGCGAGCCCAAAGGCGGTGACTTCATTCTTATTCGCGCAGAGCCGCGTCAGGCGGAAGTCTGCGCAAAGGGCAGGCGCTTGCTGTTTAAGTTGATCGAGCAAGTGATATTCGTCGGTGCCTTTGAACTTGAGCGTGACGATGAAACGGCGCATTTGACCTTCACGCAGCCATTCGAGCAGCAGGTCTATGCTCCGCTGTGGGGCGGCGATGATGTCGCAGATCAGCCAATCCACGGGCTGGTTGGGTTTGAATTTAAAGGCATCGCCCTGATGAAAGGTCAGGCGTGGGTTGCGCATGAGATCATCGCGCAAGGGGCTGCGATCCACCGCCACGACATAGGCCCCTCGCTGAATGGCTACATAACTCCAGCTGCCGGGCGAGGCACCGAGATCGACGCTGGTTTGCCCGCGTTCGATCTGATGGCCCAGGCGCAGTTCGGATTCGATCACTTTGGCGAAGGCACGGCTCGGCGCTGCTTTGTCCTCGGCGTGCGGAATGTCGCCGCCAATGAAGGGAGAGACGATGGCCCGCAGTTCGTGAGTTTGGGCGAGGGGGCAGGCGGAGAGGAAGCCGGACTCGGGGCTGGTGAGCACGGCCTGGATGAGCGCTGCGGGTGGACCTAAGGTCTTGGCCTTCAAACGCACACGCCGACGTTTTTTCAGCCGTTCTTGGAAGGCGGCACGAATGAGCTCGCAGCGGTGTTGTCCCGCCTTGCCTTCGCCATAGGCAGGCCAGAGATGCAGTTGCCAGGGGGAGTCATCGGTCAGAGACTCCAGCAGGGTGTCGATGATTCGGTCGGCCCAGCCATTGATGGAGGCTGCCGCGATCTCACGGGCGTCTGGCAGCGTTTGTCGGGCAAAAGCCAGCAGTGCCGGGGAGGGGAGCGCCTCGGCGATGACAAAACCGGTCTCTTCAGAGGCATGGGCAGAGATTCCGGCGCGCTCCAGTTCTTGAACCAGAAAGGCAGCGCAGCCTTCAACGGGAAGAATGGCGTGCATCACAGGAAAAGACTGCGCAGCGCGGATAACTCGGGCGCTTCTTCACAGACAGCGGCCAGATTTCTCATGCCTGCGGGCATGTGCTGCTCAAAGTGGGTTTTGCCCAGATTGCGGCTGAGATTGGCATAGGCTCCCAGGGCCTGCATGAGACGCTGAGCGGCGCACTGGAAAAAGACACTGCGGAGCGCGGGTAGATTCAGCCCGCGCAGGGTGGCATAGTAGCTGAGCAAGTCGTGACGTTCACTGCGGCTGAGCGTCACGTAAGGATCAAAGAGCAAGGAAGCCAAATCATACTCCGCCAGACCGGGGCGCAGGCCCTGGTAATCGACCAGCCAAGCCGCGCCATCACGCATGAGGACATTTTGACTTTGGAAATCGCGGTGAACGAGGCAGCGCGGATGCTGGGCCAAACTCTGCCGTAACTCAGCCAAGGCGGCATAGGCCTCGGGGTGGCTGCTGGCGCTGGTCTCGCGGCGCAGGTAGCTATGCACGAAGTGGTCCAGGAAATAGTTCTGCTCCCACTCATACATGCCTTCATTGAACTCGGGCTCCATGGCGCCGACATCTTCGGCACTGAGGCTGGCACTGGTCACCGAATGGATTTTCGCGGCTTCACGCAGGGTCGCTTCATAGAGCGGACGACGGAGTTCCCAGGACTCTTCGCGGTGGGTGTGCAGATCCACGCTGCCCAGGTCCTCCAGCCACACGCACAGCCGTTGTTCATCAAAGGCATAGATGCGCGGCACATTCACGCCGAGAGCGGCGAGGCGATGCGTGCAGGGGACGAACTTGGGATTGTCACGGCGGGCCATCGTGTAAACCATGAGGATCATGGGGGGGTGCACGGCGCTGTCCCAAATGAAGCGGTAGAAATGCCGATCCGATCCGCCTTTTAAAATGGGCTCGACTTCACAAGCGCAGTCCTCCAGAGCTGGAAATTGCTGGCGGGTCAGGATGAGCAGGGCCTCGTGTTCAGGTGGCATGGGAGCGAAACGGTAAATCAGAAAAAGCAGTTAGGCCGAAAGATTTTCTCAAAGGTCCACAGATTCGTGGCTGCCCTGAGCGGTGATGCCACGGCGCACAATGCAACGTGTGAGCCGAGACTGGGCCGAGACGCGGGCTTGAGGCCAGAGGATGCAGTCCTGCAATTCCGCGCCTGCTTCCACCACGGCTCCTTCGCCAATGACATTCAGACCGCGCAAGATCGCCTCGGCGGAGACCTTCGCACTGGCGGCCACGGCTGGGGTGGGGAAGCCCTGCTGATGCAGAGCCTGATTCGCGTCCAGATAGGCGGCGCGACTCCCCAGATCCCACCAGTGCCCTTCATCGAGCACGACAGAGCCGAGTTTGGCACCCTGCTGGATCATTTTGAGAAAGATGGGGATGACGGACTCCACCTTCCCTGGAGTGAGCCAGTCGTGAATCTCGGGGCTGCACGCATAGATGCCCGTGAAGAGGTGGGTGCCGGGATTGCCGGTGCCGAGCAGGTTGCGAATGTCTGTCACGCGGCCCGTCGCGGGATCATGCGCGATGTGCTGGGCGGGCCCGTTGCTGCGCAGGGCCAGAGTGACCAGGTTTCCCTGCTCCTGATGCGTGCGGATCAGGGGTTCCAAAGGCAGGCTGGTGAGGATGTCGCCATTGTAAACGAGGAAGGGCTCGTCACCGAGCAAGTCACGCACATTAGCGATGCCACCCGCAGTCTCCAGTCGCACGGGAGCCTCATGACGAAAGGCGATCGGCGCACCTCGATAACAGGACTCAGGAAAGGCCTCGGCGTAGGCTTGCGGAAGGTGATGAGTGTTCACCACAAAGCCTTCCGCGCCTGCTGCCAGGAGATGGTCGAAGGCATAGGTGATGAGCGGCTGATGAAAGACCGGGATGAGGGGCTTGGGCAGCTGGTCGGTAAGGGGCCGCAGCCGCTCACCGAGACCCGCGCCGAGAACGAAGGCTTTTTTCACGCGCGGCTACTAAACGGGAGAGGTTCCTGTGCAAATTCAAATCCCACTGATCACACCTTCCTCACTCACGTGGATGCGCTCCGCCGCGGGCACCTTTGGCAAGGCGGGCATGCGCATCATCGTGCCAGTGAGGGCCACGAGGAAACCTGCACCATTGGCGATTTCAAAGTCGCGCACGGTGATGTTGAAGCCGCTCGGGCGTCCCTGTTTGGTAGCATCGTCTGAGAGCGAGTTCTGCGTCTTGGCCATGCACAGAGGCAGGTGACCGAAGCCTGTGCGCTCAAAGAGGGCAAATTTCTCGCGTGCGGCATCGGTGAGCGTGACGCCCTCAGCACCATAGATGCGAGTGGCGATGGCCGTGAGCTTTTGCTCGACGCTATCGTGTGGCTGATAGAGGAAGGGCAGGGGTTTGGATTCCTTGGGCAAGGCCGCGAGGACCGTTTCTGCCAGCGTCGTTGCTCCTTCTCCGCCTTGGCCGAAAACGTTTGCCGTGGCGCAGGGAACGCCGCGCGATTGGCAAAAAGCATGCACGAGAGCGATTTCTTCCGCGCTGTCCGTGGTGAATTGGTTCACGGCGACGATCACCGGGCGATCAAACTGCGCGGCGCTGTCGAGGTGAGCGGCGAGATTGTTCAGACCTCGCGAGAGTGCTTCAGGATCAGGCTGGGTCAGCGCATCCAGGGCCACACCGCCATGCATCTTCAGCGCACGCACCGTGGCGACAATGACGATGGCTTCGGGCTGCAAACCGGATTGGCGGCACTTGATGTGCATGAACTTCTCGCCGCCAAGATCAAAGGCGAAACCGGCCTCCGTCACGGCAAAGTCGGCGTGAGAGAGCGCCATGCGTGTCGCCAGGACGGAATTGCAGCCGTGAGCGATGTTGGCGAATGGACCGCCGTGAATGAAGGCTGGCAC
>JAIXVB010000380.1 GCA_027483245.1 Verrucomicrobiaceae bacterium
GCCAAATTTGTCGTCGCCACGGAAGTCAGGTTGGTGGATTTTGAACTGGGGAGCTCTCCATCCGCAGTAAACACCGGCGTGATCGGCACCGTTTGGCCAGTGGCAGTAGTCCCTGCTGGGAAACGTACACAGAGCCGCACCGTGCCCGTGGAGCCCGCTGGCAGTGGATCGACAAACACAAAAGTCGCCGTGCGCGTCATCGGATTGTAAACCGTGCCGCTCGTGTGAACCGAACCCGAAAGGCTGACATCGCCAACGAGATCGCCCGCGAGAGGGCTCGGAATCGGCACGTTGATGATGGCATTGGCCGCATTTTGAGTGGTCGAAGCGTTGCGATACTTGATGTCCACACACCTTGTCTCTCCGATGAGAACATTGGCTGTGCCGCTCGAAAGCTTCACTTCTGTGATTTCAATGGCTGCGTTCAGTGCAGCAGGCAGCAACGATCCGATCAGCATCAAAGCAAAACCCAGATAAAAACGCCACCCATTCTGATTTCGACCTAGGCAATGGTTAACAAATCCAGATTGGGAGGCCTCATTGCATTCTGAGCGCTCTTCAGTCTCAACCTTTTGCGTTCTGCATGGCGAAAACCCAGGTTTCATAACATGGCCGCGTGAGAGCAAGGCGCCAGCAGAGGGAGTTGGATCTGATTTCATAATTTGAGGCACTCTATATGACAATTATAATATTTGTCATAAATAAGGCGACAAAGGAGATGTTTAGCAAATAATTATTCTGTTAATTATCATTTTTATCAAACCCTCAACCTTTGTTGATCAATTCTCAAGTCACCCAAAAGTTAAATTTTTTCCTTAATTCAAGCCGCAGAATTCACGGCCAGCCAATGCATTTTTTCATGGACACTTTTGTCACGAACCGAGGCAGTTGTTTATGCCTCTTCTGGGCAAGAGCTGAAGTTAGATCCGTTAAATGCACCTCTTTTGAGCTCCAACAGCTGTCCATTTTTCGGCTCGAGATCATGCTTGAACTCAAAATGCGTATCCTTTCAGTTGAGTGACAATCGTCATGAACCCGAAAAGTGTGCGAAACGTAAGCTTGTGAAATTTTTCACAAAATCGGGTTGCTGCTATCCCAGCGACTCCGATAATCGCTAAACCCTTTCTTATTTAGCTCATGCCTGCCCCCGAAGCTGCTCCTGCTCCCACCGCGCCACCGCCCCCCGCCGATTTGGTGAATGTGCAGATCGATGGCGTCTGGCTCAAATTCCCCAAGGGCACTCGCATGATCGAGGCCTGCAAACAGGCGAAGAAAGAGGTGCCACATTACTGCTATCACCCCAAGCTGAGCAGCCCTGGCAACTGTCGCATGTGCTTGGTCGAGATGGGCATGCCGCCACGACCCGCTCCAGGCACGGAGCCCGAGAAAGACGAACATGGCATGCCGAAAATTGGTTGGATGCCACGTCCAGTGATCGCTTGTGCCAACACGGTCGCAGAAGGCATGGGCATCCGCACGGAGTCCACGCTGACCCAGGAATGCCGCAAAGGCGTGATGGAGTTCCTTTTGATCAATCACCCCCTGGACTGTCCGATCTGCGACCAAGCCGGTGAGTGTCGTCTGCAAGAATTCAGCGTTGAGCACGGCAAGGGCGAAAGTCGCTTCCGTGAGAACAAGGTGAAAAAACCCAAGAATGTCGATATCGGACCACGGGTTCGTTTGGACGATGAACGCTGCATCATGTGCAGTCGCTGCATTCGCTTCAGCGCGGAGATTGCTGATGATCCAGTGCTCGGTTTCACAGAGCGCGGCAGCCACACCACGCTGGCAGTGCATCCCGGCAAGCGCCTGGAAAACAATTACTCGCTCAACACCGTGGACATCTGTCCAGTGGGCGCACTGACCTCGAACGACTTCCGCTTCCAACAGCGAGTTTGGTTTTTGTCGGAGACCAACAGTCTCTGCACAGGATGTGGGCGCGGTTGCAATCTCGAAATCGGTGCGCGTGGAGATACGATCTACCGCCAGACACCCCGCGACAACAACGACGTCAATTCCACCTGGATGTGCGATCAGGGCCGTTTGGACTTCCACTTTGTGAACAGTGAGTTCCGTCTGACGGACCCGATGCTGAAGGTGGATGGCAAACATCAAGTGACGACCTGGAAAAAGGCGCTGCAATCCATCGCGTCTGCCGTTTCGGGAGTGAAGGGTGATGAAATCGCCATCATCGCCAGTGCCCGCATGACCAATGAGGAACTATTCTTTGTGAAGCACCTCGCCCGGACTCTCGGCACTGAAAATGTGGACGTGATCCCTCGTCATGGCGGCGCTGACAATTACCTGCGCGCTGACGACCTGAATCCGAACACCTTGGGAGCCAAAACGATCTTGGGCATCGAACCAGGCAGCCGACTGGCGGGCATCACAGAGTTGATGAGCCGCGGTCGTTTGCGCGTCGTGTTGGCGCTGGGTGAAAACTTACTCAAGGTGGGTTTTGAGCGTCGCGACTTGGAAAAAGTCAGCTATTTGGCCAGCCTGCATGTCCTGGCCAATGCCAGCGCTGAGTTGTCCCAAGTCGTCCTCCCCGGCACGACCTACGCTGAAAAGCGCGGCAGTATGATCAATGTCACAGGACGCCTCCAGCGCCTGAACAAAGCTGTGAATGCGCCCGGAAATGCCCAGGACACCTGGGAAATTCTGCGCGATCTCATCGTGGCGATTGGAGGATCGAATGGACTGTATTCCGTGGAAGATGTGTTCAAGCGCATCACCACCGAAGTGCCTGCCCTGGACGGACTGAGCTTTGCCAAAATCGGCGATCTCGGACTGCAAGTCATTGAAACGTCTGAGAAGATTCCTCTCTTGGAACGCGAAAAAGAGCGCAAGGCCAAGGGCATCATCGTGGGCTGATCTGCTGAACATGGACGCTCAAGCTCAAGCCCTGGCGCTGATTCAGCAATACTACGATGTCTTCAATTCTGGAGACCGCGAGGCCATGTTGGCTCTGCTGACCGAAGACGTGGTTCACGACATTAATCAGGGCACCAGCGAGGTGAATCGTGAAGTCTTCCGCGTTTTTTTGGAGCGGATGGACCGCAGTTATCGAGAGGAAGTCACGGAACTCGTCGTCATGGCTCATGCCGATGGCACACGGGCAGCCGCAGAGTTCTACATTCTGGGCACTTATCTGAACACCGATGAAGGCCTGCCTCCTGCGACGGGGCAAACGTATCGTCTTCGAGTGGGTGCTTTCTTCGACATCCGTGACAACAAAGTCGCCAGAGTCACGAATTACTACAACCTCGAAGACTGGCTCCGACAAGTGGGCGCGTGAGACAACAGGCTCAGAGCAGTTGGCATTGATCTTGAGGCACGGTGCTCGTTGGTCAAAAAGCTTTCATCATGAGCGAATTGCGGCATGGTTTCAGGCTCTGTCCATGTCCGCGAAAGTCTCAAATCCTGTCCATCACCATGCAGTGAGGCGGAATTTCATCTGCCATTGCCTCGAGGGCGGCCTTTACATGGGCGGCACCGCTTTTCTTTCGCCAGAGAGTGTCTTGCCGAAGATGGTCGATACCCTCGGAGGACGCGCCTGGATCATCGCGATGATGCCCGTTCTACTCCCCGCGGCTTTTGCCAGCGTCGGCATTTTTGTCGCACCGGTGGTGGAGCGATTGCCGCGCTTTAAGCCTTGGGTGCTGTTTTTTGGCCTGCTACAACGGCTGCCCTATCTGATTACTGGCTTGATCCTGCTGTATTCGGAAAAGCTTGAGGGCGCTCTGCTCCCCATTGTGGTTTTGACTCCCGTGATTTCAGGTCTGATCGGCGGCATGACGGTCGTGGCCTGGATGGAAATGGTGACCCGCATGGTGCCTGAAAAAGCACGCGCGGCTGGTTGGGCCCTGCGCTACATCATTCAGGCGGGCATTGGCATCATCGCGGGTGGGGTCATTCATCAGTTGCTCACCCATTTCCCCAGCCAACGAGCTTACGGCTGGCTGCATCTCGTGGCCTTTGGTCTGCTCTTCATCTCATGGACTTCGCAGCTCTTCATGCATGAGGATGAGCACACGCGCCATCGCCACCCAAACCCACCCAGCGGCCCTTATTTGAGTTACCTGCGCAGCCTGCCTGGACTCTTGCGCGGTCAGCCTCAGCTGATGAAACTCGTCGCCGCTCGTTTCACGGGCATGGGTTACTTGATGGTGGTTTCTTTCC